>JBBPYT010000345.1:0-14108 GCA_038199665.1 Hyphomicrobiales bacterium | reverse complement strand
GGGGGGTACGCCCGAGCCATTGTCCCTGACGCAGAACTCGAGGGGAAGGCTTACCGGCCGAGACGCGCCCGCAACCCTCATGCGCACGCCCGGCCGGAAAGCTGTTGAGAGCTCGATGGCGCCTTCGATGGCGTCGGGACCAAGGGCTTCGGCAGCATTTTTGACGAGGTTCAGGAAGACCTGCACCAGTTGGTCACGGTTGGCGTAAACCGGAGGGAGCGAAGGGTCGTAATGCTCGCTAAAGCGGATGTGCCGCGCGAAGCCTGCCTGCGCGATCCGTTTAACATGGTCGAGAACAGCGTGGATGTTCACGCTTTCGCGTTGGGGCGGACGCATGTCGGAAAAAGCCTCCATGCGGCCGACCAACTTCACGATCCGGTCTGTTTCTTCGCAGATCAAGCGGGTCAAGGCACGATCCTCGTCGCCCACCGCGGTTTCGAGAAGCTGCGCGGCACCCCTGATCCCCGACAACGGGTTCTTGATTTCGTGCGCCAGCATGGAGGCTAGCGCGGAAACTGAGCGCGCTGCACCCCTATGGGTCAGTTGTCTGTCGAATTTATCGGCAATAGACCGTTCTTGCAGCAGAACCACCACAGCTTCACGCAGCTCGCCCATCGGACTAACGTGAATGTCGACCACTCGGTCGGGACCGAGCTTCGGGGTGCTGAGGTCGACCCGGTATTCGTTGACGGCTGCGCCCCGCACCGCGACCTGTTCGATCAGGCCCAGCAGCGGCGAGCCGAACGGAACGAGTTCTGCCAGGCGGTGCCGCGTCAGCAGCGCCCTGCTCATGTCGAAAAACGTTTCGGCAGCTGCATTCGCGTCGAGGATCGCGCCTTCGGGAGCAACCACCAGAACTGCGTGCGGCAGAACGTTAAGGACTTCAGGAGCATGCGCGAAGTCGCTTTCGCGCGCCGTCGCACCGATATGGGGTGAGCGAACGAAGGCCGTCATGGCATGACCTCCGCGAGAGTCGGACGATCGAACAAACACGCGAGGAGCGACCTAGCCTCCTTCGCGTCCTCGCTCGTGGCGAGGCGGCTCCTCAGTCGAGCCGCGTGCGGATTGCCGGACGCCATCCCGTCCGCATAGGCACAGAGATGCTTTCGCGCGTGGCGCACTCCCTTGCCGAGGCCGAACAGGTCCAGGATTGTGTCGTAATGCTCGAGTGCCGCTTCTCGCCGCTCTGCCAGCGTCGGGGGGGAATCCAGCCTTTTCGAGTGCAGGAAACGGCTGATCTGCCCGACCAGCCAGGGACGTCCTACCGCGGCTCGGCCGATCATGACCGCGTCGGCTCCAGAAGCCCGCAGCATGGCTTCGGCATCTTCGGGCGACGCGCAATCGCCATTGACCACAACGGGAATCGATACGCTCCTCTTGACGGCACCGACGGCAGCCCAATCTGCACGACCCTTATAGAACTGACTGCGTGTGCGGCCGTGGACCGTGATGAGCTTGATCCCCTCCATTTCGGCCCGTCGCGCCAATTCCGGCGCGTTGCGGGTTTCGTCGTCCCAGCCGAGACGCATTTTCAAGGTCACGGGAACCGCAACCGCCGCGACTGTCGCCGCGATGAGGCGCGTAGCCTCGTCGAGATCGCGCATCAGCGCCGAGCCGGCGAGCCCGCCGGTAACGCGCTTGGCCGGGCAGCCCATGTTGATATCGATCGCGGCGGCACCGGAAGACTCCGCAAATCTGGCTGCCTCGGCCAAGCACTGGGCCGTACATCCCGCAATCTGGACGACGTGGGGCTGATCGCCCTCGCCGGCCGCGCGACGCAGACTGGATTCGTCACCTCGAAGCAGATGCTCGCCGGCCACCATCTCGGTCACGGTGAGTGCGGCGCCGAAGCGCCAGGCAAGGCGGCGCATTCCGACGTCAGTAATCCCAGCCATGGGCGCCAGAATGGCGCGACCGCGCAACCGCAGGGACCCCAGCCAAAGCTCGCCGGCGGCCGCAGCATTCCCCGGGTCTGTCGGTCTACTGTCTCTGCTCTTCTCGGTGATGGTCAACACTCTGGGGTATCCTGGTCGAAGAGACGTAACCGGCCTGGCGAACTTCGACGCTCGTGGGCGCGAAATAGCGAGCCCCGCATTCGGCAGCTTGCCCCCGACACCGGGATCACACTCGGAGCCTGGATACGCCTATTTTTTGGGCAATCGCTGCCTTGCCCATATTGTAGCCCGCCCTTATTGCACAGCAACAATTTCGTTTCGACCCTTCATGGTTGGCCGAGCGGTCGTTTGACGCAGCGTCGAAAACACTGGAAAGAGGTGCATCGGAGGAGCCTCATGGTCCATGCCTGAATCTTACCACGTGCTTGTCGTGGCCGCAGGACGCGGATCGCGCGCCGGCGGAGGCTTGCCGAAGCAGTTTAGATCCCTTGCGGGACAGCCGCTGATCGCGCGCACGCTGCAGGCCTTTTTGCAACGGCCCGACATCACCTCGGTTGTTCCGGTTATTCACCAGGATGACTGCGAGCTCTTCGACAAGGCGGCGGAAACGTTGGACCCGGGTACGATCAACCGGCTGCAGAAGCCGGCCTTCGGAGGCGCGACGAGGCAGGAAAGCGTCCATTCTGGCCTCGAGACACTGGTCAAGCGTCTCGGGCGCAAGTCCGGCATGGTGCTGATCCACGACGGCGCCCGTCCATTTGCTACGCCGGCCCTGATCGGTCGGGCCCTCGAAGGAGCTCGGATCTATGGAGCGGCCGTGCCAGGGTGTCCGATGTTCGACACCGTCAAGCAAATCGGTGACGGGGGACGCATCGTGGGGACGCCCGATCGAAGCCGATTGCGCGCCGTTCAAACCCCGCAAGCCTTCTCCCTCGGTCTCATCGTGGATGCCCACCGCCGCGCCCGCGCCGACGGACGTCACGACCTAACCGACGATGCCGCCGTGGCCGAATATGCGGGGCACGACGTGTTCGTCTTCGAGGGCGAGCCTTCGAACGCCAAGATAACGACCTCCGAAGATTTCCAGGCCGCCGAACTGCGCCTGCTCTCGTCCCTGCTCGACGTCCGGACTGGGCAGGGCTTCGACGTCCACTCCTTCACGGCGGGCGATCATGTCTGGCTCGGGGGCGTGAGAATCGAGCACACCCAGGCCCTGACAGGCCATTCCGACGCGGATGTAGTTCTCCACGCTCTTACGGACGCCGTCCTCGGGGCGATCGGTGACGGTGACATCGGAACTCATTTCCCACCGTCGGAGACGCGATGGAAGGGAGCAGCCTCCGACATCTTTCTCAGGCATGCGGTGGACCTGGTCCATCGCCGGGGCGGGATGGTGGCGCACCTGAACGCCACTATCGTCTGCGAAGCCCCGAAGATTGGACCGCACCGGGAGGGCATGCGCTCAAGCATTGCGGCAGTGGCCGGCTTGACGGTCGACCGTGTCGCCATAACCGCGACGACATCCGAACGCCTGGGCTTTACCGGACGCGGCGAAGGCATCGCCGCATGGGGGCTCGCGACCGTTAGGCTGCCGCTCGACTCGATCTAAGCCAAGGCCCGCCCGTGTTCTCGGCTTCTCTTCTGGATCGTGCAGGAGCGCTGATCAAAACCTGCCGCGATCGGGGGATCGTATTGGCGACCGCGGAATCGTGCACCGGCGGGCTCCTCGCCGCCTTGCTGACCGAAATCTCCGGCTCCGTCGATGTCCTCGACCGCGGTCTGGTTACCTATTCCAACGCTGCAAAGCATGAGCTGCTCGGCGTCCCGCACGACGTGATTGCTGATCACGGAGCCGTCTCGTCGGCGACCGCTTTGGCCATGGCTTCGGGCGCACTTTCGCGCTCGCACGCCAATCTCGCTGTCGCAGTCACGGGCATTGCGGGTCCGACTGGCGGCAGCCCTGAAAAACCGATTGGGCTCGTCCACTTCGGGCTCGCGCAGCGTGGAGGTCGGACCCTGACGGTCGAGAAGCGCTATGGCGACGTCGACCGCAGAACCGTCAGGCTCCACGCGGTGGAAGACGCCTTGCGACTGCTCGAGGACTCTGTCGCGGCAGGCTGACTGGGCGAGAATCGATCAAGCCGTTTAGGGGTACACCTCATTGGCCCTGTGTTCGAACGCTTCTGCGAAGCGGCGGAAGGCGCCCTCGAACATCGAGCCCATCAGCATGCCAAGCATCCGGCTTTTGAATTCGTAGCGGATGTAGAACTCGATGACCGATTTGCCCGGCACGGCAGAATCGTCGCGAAACGTCCACCGGTTCTCGAGCGATTTGAACGGCCCATCGATATATTCCACGAGGATCGTCATGTGCGCACGGTCGAGCGTCACTCGGCTGGTAAAGCTCTCGCGAATTGCCCGATATCCCACCCGCATGTCGGCCACCAACATCTCTTCCCCCGAGGGCAGCGTTGATCGCCGGCGCACATGCAAGCTCTGGCAGAGCGGCAGAAAATTCGGATATTCCTCGACGTCGGCGACGAGGTCGAACATCTTGCCCGCTGGATGGGGCACGGTGCGAGAGGTGCGAAACGATGGCATGGGGCAGACATAATCAACGCGGAAGACATCCGCGAGCCTGAATGAGGCGGCCTCGGTATCGCCCGGCCTCGATGATCCGGACGCGGGCTGCGGCCCTTATAGCAGGTCTTCTTCGACTTGGGTCGACGTGTGTTGCGCCTAAACGGCATCAAGGGCTTCCCAGAGCGAAACCGACCGCGCCGGCCACCGATCAACCGGCCTCCGGACCGCAACCCTCAACTTTCGTTAACCTTAACAGGCTATTGATGAGCCAGTCGTCCATGCCTCGGTTTTCCTTGGTACCATGCTGGTCATTCCCATGCGAAGCATCGCCATTGCTGTCTGTCTTGCCGGTGCAGTCTCGCTTGCAGGTTGCGCAACCCCGATCTACCGCACGGACGTTTTCCGGGCCCAGTTGACCGCGCCCTATACGTTGGCGAGCGGCGACCGTATCCGGGTCATCGTCTTTGGCCAGGATGCCATATCCAATTCGTTCGCGGTCAACGGGTCGGGGATGATCTCGATGCCCCTGATCGGGAACGTTCCGGTCGTCGGCCTAACCACCAACGACGCCGAGCGCGTCATCGAAATGCGCCTGCGCGCCGGTTTCCTGCGTGAGCCCCACGTCTCCGTCGAAGTCGAAGCCTACCGCCCCTTCTTCGTCCTCGGCGAGGTCACGACTGCCGGCCAATACCCCTTCATCAGCGGCATGACGGTGCAGAAGGCGATAGCCGTGGCGGGCGGCTTCAGCGCCCGCGCGGATCGCGGATCCGCAGACATCACGCGCATGATCAATGGCACGCAAAGCACGGCCAGGGTGCCGCTCGCCTATCCGTTGCGTCCCGGCGATACAATCACGGTCGAAGAACGCTTCTTTTAGTATTTTCGCGCCAAGGTGCGCCTTCGCTGCTGCGGGGCTCGTCATGGCCGATACGCTTTCCGGATCTGGCCGGCCGCTCAAGGTGCTGCATGTTCTACGCGCGCCGTTGGGCGGTCTTTTTCGCCACGTCCTGGACCTCGCCCGCGAACAGATTCGTCGCGGTCATGAGGTTGGCCTCATTGCCGACAGCACGACCGGCGGCGAAACCGCCGACAATGTTTTGAACGAACTGGCCCCACACCTGGCGCTTGGCCTCTCCCGCGTGCCCATGCGGCGCAATCCGCATGTTTCCGACCTCAGTGTCCTTGCTCATGTCTTGTCGCGCGCTGGCCGGACGCTTCCCGACGTCATTCATGGTCATGGGTCCAAAGGCGGCGCTCACGCGCGCCTCTCGGGTCTGCTGCCCGCAGCTTCCGGAGCGATCCGCGTCTATACGCCTCATGGCGGCAGCCTCAATCATCGGTCGGGCAGTCTGACCGGCCGCGCCTACATGCATGCCGAACGCCTAATGACGAAGCGTACTGACTTACTGCTGTTCGAAAGCGCGTTCATTGCCGCGCGCTACCGACAGTTCGTGGGCGAGCCGACACGGCTGTCCCGCGTGGTCCACAACGGCATCGGCGAGAAGGAATTCGTCCCGGTTCAGTCGCGCGCCGATGCCGCCGACTTCGTATATGTAGGCGAGTTGCGAGCCGCCAAGGGAATAGACACTTTCCTCGACGCATTGGCGGCTGTCGGCCGAAGGCTCGTCACTTTGCCCCGCGCGGTCCTCGTCGGATCGGGGCCGGACAAGGATTCGTTGCGGGATCATGCCCGCCGGCTCGGTGTCGAGCGACAGGTCGAGTTTACGGGCCCGCTTCCCGCCCGGACGGCGTTCGAACTCGGGAGGGTCCTCGTCGTACCCTCTCGTGCCGAGTCCCTTCCTTATATCGTGCTCGAGGCTGCCGGGGCACGGATTCCGATGATCGCAACCAACGTCGGCGGCATTCCCGAGATCTTCGGTCCCCATTGCGACCGGCTCGTGCCCCCCGACGATGTCGACCGTCTCACCACCCGCATGGCGGAAGTCGCCTCCAGCTCGATCGAGCACCGTGCGGCGGAAGCTTCGGACCTCGCGCGTTTCGTCCACGACGGCTTTTCCATAGACACAATGGTCGACGCGATCCTCGGCGCTTATCGCGACGCACTCGCCCGAAAGTCCGACAGTGTCATCGCCAGTCCTCCTGAAGTCGCGATTTCTTCCTGACGTCGAGGATGCAAGGTGAAAAGCTTGAAGACATTCAGAGCCTTCGCTTCAGACGACACGAGGCGCATCGATGCCGGGTGGGCGGAACCCGCCGCATCGAGAGCGGCCGATCCTCCACCGCTGCGAGGAATCGCAACTCTCGCCGAAACGGCGGGTGCTCTGAATGCCAAGCCGCATTACTCTCCGGTGATTATCGTCGGTCTGGTAAAGGTTCTGGAGTTTCTCCTGCTTTGCGGGACCGGGGCGCTCGTCCATGCTCTCTATGTGGCTCCGCAGGTCGGCTACCATCCAGCCTATTTTGTTGCAGTGCCCATCATCGCAGCGCTGGCAATTGTCACATTCCAGGCGCTCAATATCAACTACGTCGGCGCATTCCGGTCGCCGATCTCGCAGGGGTTCAGGATCGCCGGAGGCTGGACCCTCGTACTGCTAGCCGCTCTCGGCGCGGTCTTCTTCCTCAAGCTCGACGGCACGTTCTCACGCGTCTGGATACTCGGCTGGTATGCCTGCGGCCTTGCGGCCCTTCTGACCGAGCGCGGGATCCTGTCGCTGATCACCCGTCACATGACGAAGACCGGCCGGCTCGACAGGCGCACGGTTGTCGTCGGTGGCGGCACCGCCGGCGAACTGCTGCTGCAAGATCTGGCCAAGCAGAAGGATACCGATTTGAGAATCTGCGGCGTGTTCGACGACCGCAACGACGACCGGTCGCCCGATGTGTTGGCGGGCTATCCCAAGCTCGGCAATGTCGACGACCTCGTGGCGCTTGCCCGCCACACCCGCATCGACCTCATCATCTTCGCGCTGCCGATCACCGCCGAACAACGCCTTCTGCAGATGTTGCGCAAGCTTTGGGTTCTGCCGATCGACATCCGACTCGCAGCCCACATGAACAAGCTCCAGTTCCGGCCGAGATCCTATTCCTATATCGGTTCAGTGCCCGTTCTCGACGTCTTCGATAAGCCGATCGCCGATTGGGACGTCGTTCTCAAAAGCATTTTCGATCGCCTGGTCGGAGCCCTGGCCCTGGTGTTTCTCTCGCCCCTTCTGGCCGCGACGGCTCTCGCCGTGAAACTCGATTCGCCAGGGCCGGTTTTCTTCAAGCAGAAGCGCTACGGCTTCAACAATGAACTGATCGAAATCTACAAGTTCCGTTCGATGTATGTGGATGCCCTGGACGCGACGGCCGACCGCCTCGTGACCAAGGGCGATCCTCGCGTCACGCGCGTCGGCCGCTTCATCCGCAAGACGTCTCTCGACGAATTGCCGCAATTGTTCAACGTGGTCCTCAAAGGCAATCTGTCGCTGGTCGGACCCCGTCCTCACGCAGTTCACGCTAAGGCCGCCGATCGGCAATATGACGACGTGGTCGACGGCTACTTCGCCCGGCATCGGGTGCGCCCCGGCATTACCGGATGGGCGCAAATCAATGGCTGGCGCGGCGAGACGGATACGCCGTTGAAGATCCAGCGGCGCGTCGAACACGATCTGACCTATATCGAGAACTGGTCGCTGTTTTTCGATATGTACATTCTGTTAGTGACTCCGTTCGCGCTGATCAGGACGGATAATGCCTACTGAGGCTCGCATCGTCCGACACGTGAGGCGGGCGGGGCTTTCGGTCGACTATGGCGCCGTGATCAACGGCAGTTTCGCGGTCTTCGTCTTCCTCGGCATGATCGCGATCATCGAGCCTTCGCCTTACGATTTCGCGTCCTTCGTCGTCCTCCCGATGTGGTTCATCGGCGGCTTCATGGTGCATCGCTTGATCCTGCCTTTCGTGGCTCTGATTTTCCTTTGGAATCTGGGCGGCTTCATTGCGCTCGTTCCTTATTTGAACGAGCCGGACCCGACGCTGTTCATGGAACAGTCGCTCTATTTGGCAATTACCGCAGTGTTCTTCGCGCTGTTCTTCGCCGAGCATACGCAACGTCGGGCGGAGATCTGCCTCAAGGCCTATGCGGTCAGCACCGTTTGCGCGGCGCTGTGCGGCATCTTCGGATATTTCGACGTGGCGGGTCTGGGCGACCTTTTCTCCCGTTACGGCCGGGCTTCGGGCACATTCAAAGACCCGAATGTTCTCGGCTCCTACCTGATCCTGGGTGCGCTCTATTTCGTCCAGAATCTCGTCCTGCTCCGCACCCGCCATGTCGTCCGGACGCTTGTCTGCCTCCTGGTCGTGGTGGCCGGCATCTTCCTGTCCTTCTCACGCGGTTCCTGGGGCGCTTTCGTGGTCGCGACCACGCTCTGCATCGGGATGTCGTTCGCCACCACCACCGACCCGAGAACACGTCGCCGGATCATCTTCGTGGGGGCGGCGGCGCTCGCTGTGGGAGCACTGGCCATCGCCTTGTTGCTCATGTTCGACAACACGCGCGACTTCTTCCTGCAACGCGCTACGCTGGAACAGGACTACGACGAAGGAGCAACCGGGAGGTTCGGCAATCAGGCGCGGTCCTTGCCGATGCTCCTCGACCACGTGAACGGCCTCGGACCGCTCCGTTTTCGCCTCATCTTCGGTCTTGAGCCTCACAACTCCTACATCAACGCTTTCGCCTCCTACGGGTGGCTCGGTGGGTTTTCGTTCTGTCTGCTGGTCGGTTTGACGACCTACATCGGCTTCAGGCTGGCGCTCCTGCCCTCACCCTATCGTCGAGCGGCTCAAGTGTTTTGGCCCTCCCTCCTGGTGTTTTTTCTGCAAGGATTGCAGATCGACATCGATCACTGGCGCCACGTTTTTCTGATGCTGGGCGCCGTTTGGGGGCTCGAGGCGGCACGCATCCGCTGGAGCGAACGCCGTAGTGTACCCAACACCGCCGCCTCCGTTCAGGCGGTCGCGGCGGAATCTGGATCAGGCCGCGGAGCTATTCCACGCCTTGCCGGCCTTTCAGCCTCTCGGATGGACGCGGCGCGCTCCAGCAGATCGCCGTAGATCGCGGTGATCCCATCGACATGGCGCTCGATAGTCGGCGGATTGGCCCAAAATCCGGCATAGGCGGCCTGCGCCATTGCGGCGATGTCGCCGGTCTGAAAAGCCTTCAGCGCCCGGACAAGGTCCCGAGCATCGCCGGAGCGGAACCACAGCCCGTCGACTCGGTTGGTGATCTCCTCGCGGCCAGCGCAACCGTCCGATACGATGACGGGCGTACCCACGGATTTTGGCTCGAGCACGATGAGGGGCTGCCCCTCGTACCACAATGACGGAAACACGAGCGCGCTGGCTGCGCGAAGATGTTTACGGACCTCGTGCGCGGGGTGCCAACCGAGGATGCGCCTGGCCGCCGGTGACGTGTGCGTGATCGAGCACAATGACGGCGGTTATCGGCCTTTCGGTTGATGCCATGGTTTGATCCGTTTCGTTTCGGCTCAGGGCCGCGGAGCATGTCTGTCGGATATAGGAACACCCTGCCGACGATTTCGGCGCTCTTCTCCCGAAGAAGCACGCAGTGCAAAAGCCCGGCCGCGGATGGTTGCGCGGGAGCTCTTCACGCATCGTCCGAGATAATTTTCGGCTTGTTCGCGGTCCCAAGCGAAACTCGAGCGTGTGCTGTTCGTAGCTTCGGGGTCCCTGCAAAAAAAGGGGCCAGCTTTGGAGCACAACATGATTCTCGCAAACAGGAAGCGCCGCACCGTCGCCGGCATCGTCGTTGCCCTCTCGCTCGCCGCAGTTCCGGTTTCGGCTGCGATGACCAAGATGGTCGGCGGCGCACCCATGTACCCGACGAAGAACATCGTCGAGAACGCCGTCAATTCGAGGGATCACACGACACTCGTCGCCGCCGTCAAGGCCGCCGGTCTCGTGGACACGCTGGAAGGGGCGGGGCCGTTCACGGTGTTCGCGCCGACCAACAAAGCCTTCAACAAGCTTCCTAAGGGCACGGTTGAATCGCTCGTTCAGCCCGAAAACAAGGACAAGCTGACGTCGATCCTCACATACCACGTCGTCCCGGGCCGCCTCACAGCGAAAGATCTCCTGGCGCAGGTGAAGGCGGGCGGCGGCAGGGCCGAGTTAAAGACCGTAGAGGGAGACTCGCTCACGGTCGCCAAGGCCGGCCGCGGGCTGACCGTGACCGACGCCAAGGGCGACGTAGCGCATGTCACCATTCCGGACGTGCTCCAGTCGAACGGTGTGATCCACGTCATCGACACGGTCATGATTCCGGCTGCCTGATGTTGTCTGGCGTTCGTAGGTCGATATCGGGAGAGGGTGTCGGTCCAAGGAGCCATTCGATCCGCATGGTTGGAGGTTGACTGGCCGGCCGCTTTCGGCGCCAGAATCGATGCTTCGGGAGATCGGCGGTCGGCCGGCCTCCGGCCAATCGGAAACAGGCGGCTGTAGGGTAGTGACCAGCACCGTGAAGTGGGCATCGGTTCTCGTCGTGGTTGCGGGCCTGATGGGTTCGGCGGGCGTGGCCATTGCGGCGGCCGGAGTTCACCTCGCCGGCGGCGATTCTGCCCGGATCGCCGCCGAGTTCCTTCTGATCCACGCCGCAGTGATTCTTGCCGCGAGCGGTTCAGTGCAGTCTGGTTCGGCAGGAACAGGGATGCTGATCGCCGCAGGTGTGCTTGCGCTGAGCGCGTCTCTTTTCAGCGCCGATTTAGCTCTTGCCGCTCTCGGCGGCCTTCGCCCACTCCCCGTGGCCGCGCCGGTTGGCGGGTTCGGAATGATAGCGGGATGGTTGCTGTTCGTAGTCGCCGGGTGCCGACGATTTTTCCGGAAACCGTGAGGAGCAGGACCCGCAATTAGTTGGAGGACTTCGCAACTGCTATTGGCTTTGTCATCGACGCTCGGTAGCGTGGCACGAGTTTCAACGCTTGGATCGGCCGACCGGGGCGCATTCAAGTCTGACGGATTGCCGATGCTTGGCTCTAGCCGTGATCTTGCCGATGTCCTTGGCCGCGTAGCGTTGCGGGATCGTAACGCTTTTCAGCTCCTCTACCAGTCAACAAGTGCCAAACTGTACGGCATCATCCTTGGCATTTTGGTCAGGCGCAGCCTGGCCGACGAGGTCCTGCAAGAAGTGTACGTCAAGATTTGGGAGCGTGCCGGGGACTATGATTCAGGACGCGCCTCTCCGATTACTTGGATGGCCACGATCGCGCGCAACAGAGCGCTGGATGAAAAGCGGCGTGCGAAGGTGTTACCGGTCTCCGAACTTCCGGAAGGCTTCGATATGGCGGCGGATCTCGAACCTGCCCTCGACCGATTGGAGCACAGCGATCGGCTGAAGGCCTTGCTGAGCTGCCTCAAAAGCTTGGAATCGGAAAAGCGTGAAGCTGTTCTTCTCGCCTATTATCGTGGGCTCAGCCGAGAGGCTTTGGCGAAACGCTTCGGGCGCCCCGTCCCGACGATCAAAACTTGGCTGCATCGCAGCCTGGCTCAACTCAGGGTCTGTTTATCCCGATGAGCGACCCCGACGACGATCCCGTTGCGGCCGAATATGTTCTCGGCACCCTCGACGATGTCGAACTCGCGGAATTCGAGGCGCGACGGAGAGCGGACCCATCGCTCGAACTTGCGATCGAAGCTTGGGAGCGACGGTTCGGTCCGTTGTGCGAAGCAGCGCCGGAAATAGCCCCTCCCCCGCATCTCTATCCAGCCTTGATCGCGCGCCTGTTCGGCCCCACCAACACCCGCGAGGTTGCGGCCCTGTCCGACTTCCGCGACCTTAAGCGCAGCCTTTGGCGATGGCGTTCGGCTACGGCGGCGTGTGCGGCACTTGCCGCGTCACTCCTGACGTGGATTGCTCTTGCTCCGGCTTCGAAGCAAGACCAGAAGTTCGTCGCGGTCTTGCAGAAAGACGCCGGTTCGCCCGCCGTTCTGCTCGATGTCGACATCGGCGCCCGCAAACTGACGATCCGTCCCGTATCGGCCGAAGAGCCGGCGAACAAGAGCTACGAACTCTGGCTGATCAGCCCTTCGGTCGGAGCGCCGCGCTCGCTCGGCACGCTTGCGCCCAGAGGTATCACCCTCGCTTCATTGACACCCTACGATCCCGCGACGATCACCGGAGCGACTTATGCAGTCACGCTCGAACCTGCCGGCGGCTCACCGACTGGCGCACCGTCCGGTCCCCCCGTGTTGACCGGCCGACTGACTCCGAGTCCTTGAAGCGTAAGCTTACCCCTCACTGCGCGAGGCCGAGCGCCGACGCGAGGAGACTTGGGATTCGGAACGATTGGCGGGTTGATTTCGGCGCACCATCATCCGATATCCAAGGCGGCGCGCGGCGCAAACGCTTCGCGGGACATTGCGCGCGTTCTGCCAGGCATAGGCAGCATCGATCATTGCATCGGTTGCCGACCGTCTAGAACGCGTATCGAAGGATACGGCATCGGCCAATGGTCAGCGGGGTTACGCGCGAGGCGATCGAGTTTCGCTCACACGTGACCAAGTCCGACCGTCGAGGCTGCCCTTTCGCGGAACCAGGGAACGTTCGTCATGAGCACGGATACTGAGCCTCGGGAGAGTGCGAACCCTGCCCCGGCCGCGGGAGCGGGAGCAAATCGCCTGAAGGACGAGATGCTCGCGACCATCCCGAGTCTGCGAGCTTTCGCCTTTTCCTTGTGCGGCAATGGGGACAGAGCCGACGACCTCGTTCAGGAAACCTTGATGAAGGCCTGGATCAATCAGGCGTCTTTCACACAGGGGACGAGCATGTCGGCCTGGCTGTTCACTATCCTGCGGAATGTCTTTTACTCCGAATACCGGAAACGGCGGCGCGAGGTGGAGGACGCGGAAGGAACGATGGCGGCTCGTCTTGTCTCCGTGCCGGAGCAGAACGGCCATATGGATCTTCAGGATCTCCGCTCGGCGCTCCTCAAGCTTCCCGCCGAACAGCGCGAGGCGCTGATACTGGTCGGGGGATCGGGCTTCGCCTATGAGGAAGCGGCGCAGATTTGCGGATGTGCGCTTGGTACATTGAAGAGCAGAGTCAATCGGGCCCGAACCGCCATCGCGTCGCTGATGGCGATCGAGACGACGGGTGACGTCGGACGGCCCGAGTGGCACGCGATGGGCGAACTTGGCAGCATGATGATGTGGGAGCGGAATTGAACGTTCCCCCGCAAAGGCGGTCCGTCTGTCCTCCGATTTCTTGATGACGGCACCACGCCCTGCCCTGTCGGCGTCTGGCATGGGCAGGAAGCTGCAGGCCGGCCGTGGCGTTTCCACCCAGGAGCGTCGCCGAAGCGGCCGAACCCCGAACCATTCTGATGTTCGACCGATTATCTACGCGGTGGACGGGCGGCTTGCGGGAAGCAAGCGACCCTCGACAGCCACTGATCCGGTTCGACCAAGCCTGTGCATCGCAATGACGCATTGCTCCGGCCCGGGGTCGCTTTCCTGCAGCGACGACGCCTTCCAAGGGACCCACTCTCAGGCCTTGACCTTCTGGCCGTGACCGCTTCCGACCGTATAGCCGTCGGCTTGAAGGAGAAGAGCCCCGCGCTGGCGCCGGGCTCTCACATTTACGCTCTAAACACTTTAGCTTAGAAAACGCGCACG
>JBBPYT010000344.1:0-9117 GCA_038199665.1 Hyphomicrobiales bacterium | reverse complement strand
GGCAAACTGCTGGTCGATGCGCAGGAAGGGCAGCTGGCCGTGGTAGGTGGCCCCGATGCCCAGCCCGACGCTGGCCCAGGCGTTCTGCAGATGGTCAGCCAGCTGGTCGTAGGTATAGGAATAGGGCAGGTCGTTGAAATCGCCGGCCAGCAGCACGGGGTAGGGCGCGCGCAGCACCCGGGCCAGCACGGTATCGACCTGGGTGCCCCGGGCCACGGCCCCGTTACGGAAACTCTGCTCCCGGCCGTCCCAATCATATTCCGCCGCGCCCGGCGGCGCCGCCTTCTTGAAAAGATCCCTGTAGACGGTCAGGCTCTGAACATTGGCGGACGAGTTGAGCGCGGGCTTGCCGGCGCCGTCCAAAATCGAGCCGCCCATCTGCGCATTGTACTGCATCCAATCCTGGGCGACGGCAGGTCCCGTCTTGCCGTTGGCGACGAAGCCGTAGACCTTCTTGGCCGGATCGGTGAGCTTGAGGGCGGCTTCCACCAACTCTTCCATTGTCCGCGGGGGCGCAAGCTTCGCGGCCTCGTAGAGGTCCTTGCGATAGGCAAGGACGTTGGCATAACCCGCGAAGGGGAACGCCATTTGCTTGCCGCCATAGCCCCCGAGCGATCGCATCAGCACGGGGTAGATGTCATCCGTACCGATTTCCGCCGCGTCGCGTTTTATCCAGTCGGTCAAATCCACCGTGTAGCCGTTCTCGGCATAGGCGCCCGACCAGACGATATCCATGGTGACGAGGTCATAGCCTTTCGTGTGCCCGACGAAATCGGTCGTGGTTTTGGTCAGCAGCTGACCGTAATCCATGATGTCGACCTTGACCTTCGCCCCCGTTTCCGCCTCGAACTTCGGGGCAAGCTTGCTGAGCACGGGCGCGAACTGATCGTTTTGCGAGGCCAGCGTCAGGACGATTCCCTCGAGCGGTTTGGTCTGGGAAAATGCGGGGCCGATAGTGCACAGGACCGCTGCCGCGATCGCGGTCGTCGACAATACCTTCTTTGCCATCTGCCGACTCCCGAAGGTTCACGCAAGCATGCCTCTGCCAAGCTGGCCGCATACAGCAAGGTCGGCGTCGGTTCACGATAGCAGAAGCGCCTTTTACAGCAATGGAATTGTCCTCTACTCTAGGCTCCGCCCTGAACACTGAATGCTCTCGGTTTGCCGACGATAGGCGCGCGCTGCGTGGATCGTCCCAAGCGGACCCGGGGTGACCAACGAGGAGGCCGCATGGCTCAGGTGGAACGCCGCCCCTCAAGCATGCTGGACGCCCTGCTCGCCGAAGCGCGGGAGGACAGCGTCGAGTTTCCGCCGTTCCTTGCCAATCACGCGCCGATGGTCTTGGTCGTGCTCAAGGAACTCGGCGCTTCTGACGAGCGGATCGCGGCCTATTTGGACCATTATCGAGACGCGAACGGGCTCGTGCCGCCGCTCCCGCCGGTGTCCCCCATCCGGCCAGAGAATTGGACGGGGGCGCTGGGCGACCGCAGCCGCGAAGCGGATTACCGGGCCTTCTTCGCAGGCGAGATGGCGCGCCTCGGTCTGAAGGACGCCGTCGCGGCCTACCTGCCGACCCTGCTCCCCGGCATCGGCGCAAGCGCGCTGCATGCCCTGATGCGGCTAGGTTACGGGTTGATGCGCCGCGATCCGGCAGAGACCGGCACAGCGCTCGGCTATTGGTCCGCCACCTTCCTTGCCCTGCCCCCGCAAGGGCTCGCCGCGCCGATAACGGACGACCCGGCTCAGGTCCTGTCCAGGGTCGCCGCCCTGCCATCCCTACGGGAGGTCGTCCCCGAAAGCGATCTGCTCTGGCACAGTATCAAGGCGGTGGGTTGGACGCCCGAATTCGCGCCTGCGGTCGACTGGCTGCGGATCGATGGAGGGACACCGGAGCGGGTGGCCGCCGTGTCACTCGCCCTCTATGCCGGTACGATGGATTTTTCTGCCCTGCACGCGTTGACCGGCATGCATTGGGTGCGGCTCGTTGCGCCCTATTGTCCTGCACCAGAAAAGCTGCTGCGCCATTTCTGGCAGGTCATTGCCGCTCTGGTGCCAAAGATTGGGTTTCCGACCTTGCCCGATGCCGAAGTGCTGGCCGAATGGCGTGAGAGGCCCTGCCCCGCATGGCCCGCGATCGCTACCGCGGCGATTGCGTCGGACGACGAGCACGATATCAGCCTCGTCTTCTCCGCTCGCGAGGAGGAGAAACACTACGGCGATCGCCTGTACCGTATCGTCGCGGCCCGCCGCATGCATCTCGTCGCCTGAATGGCGATCACGCTCGCGCTCGACAACGCTCGCCTGCGGGACGGCAGCCTCGTCGCAATCCAGATCGACGGTACGATGATCTCGGCCATCGCCCCGGCGGGCTCCCCTCCCCCGGACGGGTCCGAGAGGCTCGACTGCGCCGGGAGGCTCGTCACGCCTTCTTTCGTCGATGGCCACATTCATTTGGACAAAACCTTCCTGGGAGTGGGCTTCATCCCGCACCGGCCCGGCGACACGGTCGCTGAACGCATCGCAGCCGAGAAGGCTTTGCGCCGCGAGATCGAGGCGCCGGTCGCCGTGCGCGGCGCGCTCTTGATCGAACAGGTCGCCCTGTTCGGCACGGGCGCACTGCGCAGCCATGTCGACATCGACACCGAAGTGAAGCTCGCGGGGCTGCACGCCGTGCTCGAACTGAAAGCGAGATACAGCGACCTGGTCGATGTGCAGACCGTTGCCTTCCCGCAAAGCGGGGTGCTTCGCGATCCCGGCACGGCTGACCTGCTTGACGCTGCCATTCGGGACGGGGCCGACCTTGTCGGTGGGCTCGATCCCGCGGGCTTCGACGGCGACGTGACCGGCCACCTTGACGTGATTTTCCGGATTGCTGCGCGCCACGGGGTGGGCCTCGACATCCACCTCCACGATCCCGGCCGGCTCGGCGCTTTCGAGCTCCGCGACATTGCGGCCCGAACGTTAGCCGCCGGGCTAGAGGGCCGCGTCGCGGTGAGCCATGCGTTTGCGCTCGGCGACATCGACGACGCGGAATTCGGACGGACGGCGGAACGTCTCGCTCGCGCCCGGGTCGCCATCATGACCAACGGACCCGGCCCGGTGCCGATGCCCCCCGTTTTGCGGCTGCGGCAGGCCGGCGTCACGGTTTTCGCTGGCTCCGACAACATTCGTGACGCCTGGTCGCCCTACGGCAACGGAGACATGCTGGAGCGGGCAATGCTGATCGGCTATCGCCAGGGCATGAACAGCAACCAGGATCTGGCAGAACTCTTTGCCATGGCGACGGAACTTCCCGCCCAGGTTCTCGCACTGCCGGGCTACGGGCTGGAGGTCGGTAGAATGGCCGACCTGATCGTCATTCCGGCCGGTTCGGTGCCGGAAGCGGTCGCCGGGAGGCCCTGTCCGCGCACGGTCGTCAAGGCCGGACGCTTGGTGGTCCGTGACGGGGTTTTGCGCGACCGACAGACCGCCGCGTCATCCGAGCTTGCGCAAAGGCGGTCGGAGAGGTTCGGCAGGCCCATGCTCTGAATGCAGCCGCTCCCGCATAACGGCTCGCGGCATCATGGAGCGGCGTCCTCGGACCGTGCCAGCCGGGTGTAGAGATCGCGGAAGTGGCGATAGCCTCGCGCATAGACTTCGGCATGCGTTGGGTCGGGCTCGATCACCTCGCCTTGGGTAACGAAGCGCGACACGCCGCTCCAATCCTTTGTCAATCCCGATCCGATGGCAGCGGTCCAAGCAGCGCCGATGCTTGAGCCAGGATGGCCGCTGAGCCGCCGAACCGGCCTCTGGAGCACGTCGGCGACGATCTGCATCCAGATCCGGCTGTTCGAACCGCCGTCCGAGACCAGGAGCCGGTCGGTCCGGTGCCCCATCTGGTTCAGCACCTCGATATGGTGCCGGATCGCATAGGCATAGGCTTCCAGCAGCGCCCGCCACAGATGCCCGAGATCGTGGCTCAGCGTCAGCCCGCTGAACGCACCGCGGGCGGCGGGATCGTGAATCGGCGTCTTTTCTCCCAGGAAATAGGGCAGCACGGTCACGCCGTTGGCGCCGGTCGGACGGGCCTGCGCGAGCCGGTCGAGCTGCTGATGCACCGTCGACCCCGCCGCGGCGGCTGCCGCGGCTTCCCCTCCCGCAAAGGTCTCGACAAACCAGTTCAGCCCGGAGCCGCCGGTCGACATGCAGCCGTTCGGCATGAACAGCCCCGGAACCAGATGGTAATCGAGAAACATGCGCCGGTCGGGCATTGCCTCGGGGGTGGCAACGAGGATGTCGACCGAGCCGCCGAATTTGAGCAAGACGTCGCCCTCGTTGGTGACGCCCGCGCCGAGCGCCGAGGCGATCATATCCGCCGCGCCGCCCACGACCGGCAACCCGATCGGCAGCCCCGTCGCTTGGGCCGCCGCCGCGGTGACATGCCCGAGGATCGCGTGCGACACGGACCTGCGCGGCACGGCGCCGCGCGGGACGTGCCCGAAGGCGAGGAGGTCGTCCGCGATCTCATTCGTCCGAAGATCCGTGAAGCCGGCTTCGAGCGCCCAGTTCTGTTCAACGGCCCGCTCGCCCGTCAGACGGAAATTGATGTAGTCATAAGAGCCGAACACCGTCGCGATGCGGGAGAAAACCTCCGGCTCGTGCTTCTCGATCCACCTCAGCTTGGCGCCGACCAGCTGCTGGTTGATGCCGTTGCCGGCTCTCAGCAGGAACTCGGCTTCCTGCCGCTCCTGGCGCATCTCACCGACTTCGGTGCCGCAGCGGCCGTCGCTCTGCTGAATGCTGGGCCGAAGCAGCTCGCCTTGGTGGTCGAGCAGCACCACTGCGGGCAGCATTCCGGTGACACCAATTCCTGCGAGCTCATCCGCCGCGAGGCCGGCGGTCTCGATCAGTTCGCGGGTGATGGCGCAGACGTTGCTCCACCATTCCTGCGGATCCTCCTCGGCCCAGCCTGGTCGTGGAGAGCGGAGCGTCACCAGGCGCGACACCACGCCAAGCATCTGATCCGGCAGACGGATCAGCATGCCGACCGTCGAGGTGGTGCCGATGTCGAGACCGAGGACGCTTGCCATAGGGAGACGTCCTGGTTTGCGCGGGCGATTCACCATGTCCACGAAGCGCTTGACCCGTTCCGCGGCAACCGTGCCAGGGATTGCCGTCGGCGTACCGACCGCGGACCCAGCGGTTGTCGGCGAGGTCTAAGCATTCTCTTGTCCGGCACCGGCTCCGAGCCGCGGGGTTGCCGATCTACGTCTTCGTCGCTTTTTCGACTTTGATTTTTTGCGTATATGTTGAGATTTGCCTGCCGTCCAGAGTAGTTGCATGACAGAACCTCCGTCGGGGCGCCTCGCCGCCGAACTCGCCGGCAGGAAGGCCATCGTTACGGGAGGCGCCAGCGGCATCGGCCGCGCCATCGTGACGGCGCTGGTCGGGCATGGCGTCGTGGTCGCGATCGCCGATCTCGATAGGGAGGCTGCGCGGCGCACCGCCGAGGCGGTCGGCGCCGCAGCGGGCATCGGCATGGACGTGCGCGAGCGTGCCTCGGTCGAGGCCGGTTTCGCGGAAGCCACGGCCCGGCTCGGCGGATGCGACATCCTCTGCGCCAATGCCGGCGTCTCCACCATGAACCATGCGGTGGACCTGACCGACGAGGAGTGGGACTTCAACTTCGACGTCAACGCCCGCGGCGTCTTCCTGACAAATCAGATCGCGGCGCGCCATTTCCTCAAGCAGGGCCACGGCCTGATCGTGAATACCGCTTCCTTGGCGGCGAAGATCGGCGCGCCGCTGCTGGCCCATTATTCGGCCAGCAAATTCGCCGTGCTCGGGTGGACCCAGGCCCTCGCCCGCGAACTGGCCCCCAAAGGCATCCGAGTCAATGCGGTGTGCCCGGGTTTCGTCGAGACGAGCATGCAAGCCCGCGAGGTGGCGTGGGAGGCAGCGCTGCGCGGCGTGAGCCCCGAACGGGTCATCGCCGATTATGTGGCCCAGACACCTTTGGGGCGCCTCGAGGAACCCGAGGACGTGGCCGGGGTCGTCGTGTTCTTGTGTTCGAACGGTTCGCGCTTCATGACCGGGCAAGGCATCAACGTTACCGGCGGCGTTTATACCACCTGAGCAGAGGTGGCCGTGCGACTCGTGGAGGCGGAGCGCGCGAACGGCAGACTGGAAGCTCCCCCTAAGGCTCAGGGCAGTAATTCCTGGGCAGCACCGTGAGCGCGAGCCATGGGTCCGAACGCGAGCACATCCATGACGTCCAACCTTGCGAACCTCACGACCACGACCTTTCCAAGCCTCGTCCGCGGGCGGATGGGAAATCCCGGTAAGATCTTCATCCACAATGACGATGGGCGCGACGTCACCTTCGAGGACCTTTGGACTCTGTCCGGGCGGCTGGCCGGAGCGCTCGTGGCGGCGGGCGCACGGAGTGGTGACCGCGTTGCCATGCAGGTGGATAAAAGCCCGGAGGCGATTGCACTCTTCCTGGCCTGCGCGCGGGCCGGACTGATCCTCGTGCCGCTCAACCCCGCCTATACGCTCCCGGAGCTCGCCTATTTCATTGCCGACGCGGCGCCACGCGTCATCATCGCCACGCCGCAACGGGCGGCGGCTCTGAGGAGCCTCGGCGAAGTTCACGGTGTCGGGGCGACGCTGTCCCTGGGCACCGCCGCCGACGGCGATGTGATGGAAGCCGCGTTCGGCCAAGCCAGCGATTTTTCGGATGTTCCCGGAAATTGGGACGACATCATCGCCATCCTCTACACCTCCGGCACGACGGGGCGCTCGAAAGGGGCCATGCTGAGCCACGGCAATCTCGCATCCAATGCCCTGACGCTGGTTGACGCCTGGCGCTTCACGCCGGAGGACACGCTGATCCATGCCCTCCCGATCTATCATACCCACGGCCTGTTCACGGCAACGAACACTCTGCTGCTCGCCGGCGGTGCCATGCTGTTCCGCGCGAGATTCGATGCCGGCGATATTCTGGGACTGATGTCGCAAGCGACCGCGATGATGGGTGTCCCGACCTTCTACACCCGACTGTTGCAGCACCCCGGCCTCACTCGTGACGCGGTGGCTTCCATTCGCCTTTTCATCTCGGGCTCGGCCCCCCTGCTGGCCGAGACTCATGCGGCCTTCGCCAGCCGTACCGGCCATGTCATCCTTGAGCGCTACGGCATGACCGAAACCAACATGAACACCTCGAATCCTTACGTGGGCGAGCGGATCGCCGGCACCGTCGGGCCGCCTCTGCCCGGCATCGAGGTGCGGGTGAGCGACCCTGCGACCGGCACAGCGATCGCGGCAGGCGAGATCGGCATGATCGAAGTCCGCGGTCGCAACGTGTTCAAGGGCTATTGGCGCATGCCGGACAGGACCGCCGCTGAGTTCCGGGCGGACGGTTTTTTCATCACGGGCGATCTCGGATGCATCGATGAGAAAGGCTACGTGTCGATCCTGGGGCGCGGCAAAGACCTGATCATCACGGGTGGGTTGAATGTTTACCCCAAGGAGGTGGAAACCGAGATCGACCTGATCACAGGTGTCGTTGAATCCGCCGTGATCGGCCTCGCTCACCCGGATTTCGGAGAAGCGGTCACGGCCGCGGTCGTCTGCGCAGCCGCCGCGACACTCACCGAGAATGAGGTGCTGCGCCACCTCGAATGTCGTTTGGCCAAGTTCAAGCTTCCGAAGCGGGTCATCTTCGTCGAAGAACTGCCGCGCAATGCCATGGGCAAGGTGCAAAAGAACGTGTTGCGCGAACGATTTGCCGAGCTTTACGCTTGACCTCTGGCGTGCGGCCGGAAGAGATTTCGCTCCGGCTCAACCTTCGCTCCGGCCTGCGCGAATGCGGGGACCTTCAAGTCCGGTCCCAAGCTGCCTGTTGCCCTTGTGACCGGAAGGCAAGGTCCGGTCTTCAAACCCGCATACTTCTGCACATCGGGGCCGCTGTGCCTTGGCAACGATCAGAAGCACGGAAGGAAACGTCATGCGTCACGCCTCGGTCGCTCTCGTGGCCTCGAGCCTAATCGCCGGACCCACCCTGCTCTCCCCTGCGGCAAAGGCTGCCGGGGGCATGCCGGCCCGCATCGGCCAATGCGTCGCGACCCGGATCAGAACGATCACGACCCGTCTTGAAGGCGCGCCTGGAAGTGGCAGCGCCGTAGTCATGGCGAACGGCGGCTACCAGGTCTCGTACGACCAGATACCGGACGTGGACCGGTCACGGCCCGGCGACCCGCTTGTATTCTGCCTCGTGCAACTGCCCCGCGATTGCCCCAAAGGCGACGATCGCGGCAAGATCTACAAGACCACGAACAAGCGCACGGGCCGCAGTTGGACCCTGCCCGATTCGCAGCACTCCTGCGGCGGCGCGTAATCTGCCGAGACGGCGCTGCTTCCGTTATGGCAAGCTCGCCCTGATTCCGCGGGCAGGATCTCGCAGCCTTGCCGCCTTCGGTCGATTTTCTCGCGCTACTTGCCGAATGCCTGATTATAGACCTTGAGACAAGGTGGGCTGAGTTGCGCCTTATGGGACCTGACGCAGGCGGTGGTCTTTGCGTCGTCGGCAATGACCTCGCTGCAAAGCTTCATTGCATCTTCCATGCAGACTTGTTGGGCCTGCTGGCGGATTTGCTCTTGTTTAACTGTCGCTGCGGTCGCAACCCCCGCCAATGAAAGCGCCAGGCCGGCACCAAGCACAAATTTCGAAGCAAACATGGGATGTCCTCCGATCGAGGCGCCGTCTCGCGCGTTCCCGGTCAAGTTGGAACACCTGACCGATGAGGTACAACGCCCAAGAGCCGCAGCCGGAGCGGAAAGGCTTCGGCCGAGGACGTGGACTCCTGGTTATGGACCCATTGCGCATTGTCTTCATTGCCCCGAGTAGCTCAAGGCGGCAAAGCAAATTCGTCGATCATGCTGACATGGGCCGCGACGATGCGCCATCCTTCGGGCAGGCGAGCCCAGCTCTGCATCTGCCGCCCCACCCGATCCAAAGGATCATCCGACAGCGGATCCGCCGTCCAACCAAACGCATGCTTGATCGCCGCCGTCTGCTCCAACTGCTGCTTCGCCCCGCCCTGCTTCAACGCAAACAGCACCACGAAAAACGACATC
>JBBPYT010000343.1:0-9945 GCA_038199665.1 Hyphomicrobiales bacterium | reverse complement strand
CGGGGCTGTTTGTGGCAGGGCGTTGGTGATTCTCTCGGATTGTTCGATTCGGGAGCGCGATCGAGGACGATTTTTCTCTGCCCAAGCCGCGGCTGCGGCTGCGGCTGGACCACTTTTCGGCAGTCTCGGACGCTCGCCGGTCCAATGGCCCCGGGGCTGTCAAAGACCTGAACAGGCTGAGCCGCTCCGTACGCGGCGAAATTTTCGGCTACATGCAGGAACGGATTGGACAGACGGAGGACCCCGGTGCTTTCGGCAAAGCACTTCGCCACGCTCCACGGCCTCTGGCGATACCGCGTGCGTGATTTTCGCATCATTTGCGAACTGAGGGATGCCCGTTTGGTGGTCCTCGGAGTCGGTGTCGGCGAAACGTCTACGACCAGCTGTAGCGCCCATCGCGCGGCGATGCCGACTGAGGGCGCAGCTTGCAACGCCCAGTCCGAAGCTCAGCTCCGGGTCGGGCGGCCGCGAAAGAACCTGCAGCTCGATCGCGCCGCGACCCAGCGGTCGTGCTTGAGGCAGAGTCCGTCGTCGCCGCGCACCGAGGCGAAACCGGAGGACAGGCTGGCGAAGCCGGGGATGGCGGCTTCCATCTCCGCCGGGTCGTTTCGGAAATGCACGCAGCCCGAACAGACCAGCCGGGCTCGAGGTGTGTCGGCCCGAGCCGGGCGCGCCGCTTCGGCCGACCGGCCCCGCCGCTGCCGCCAAAGCTTTGTCCAGAGCCTCATCGGGTCAGGCTTTCCCAGTAGGAAGCGAACACCACGGCCGACAGGACGAAACCGAGGATTACGTTGACCAGGACGCCGGTGCTGAAGGCGAGAAACGGTTTGATGCCGGCGCGGGCCAGATCGCGGAACCGCGTCGTCAGCCCGATCGACAGAAAGCAGAAGATGAAGGCCCAGCTCCGCAGGTCCTTCAGCGGACCGACGAGTCCCGGAACCACGACCTTGTTGTAGTTGGACATCGAGTAGTTCCGTGCCGCGATCGTGATGATGATCGAGGCAAGGAGAAAACCGATGACGAATTTGGGGAACCGCCACCAGATTTCGGCCGGGTTCGGCCTGATTCCGGTCTCCTGGCGATCCCACCGGGTCGTCGCTACGACCGCCAGCACGAAAGCCCAGATGCCGATCCAAACGTCGCGCCCCACCACCTTCATCAGGGTGAAGGCCCAGACGCTTTGGTCGGCGGTTCCGGCGACCCCGTCATGCCCGGCGATCTGGCCGTAGGCTTCCGCTGCCGCGAGGCCTGCCGCATCGGCGAATTCCGAGGTACCGATCCAGGCGCCCGCAATGCCCGCCGGCAGATGCATGAGATGCGACGCGATCGGCAGCGCGAAGATCATCACGATGGCCCACAGGATCACGGTGGTGATGGCGGTCGGCGCGTCACCCTTCTTGGCTCCGACCGCGCCTGCCACGGCGATCGCGGCCGACACCCCGCAGACCGCGCCGCCGACGCCCAGCACCGCGGCGAGGCGACGGTCGATCGCCATCCAGCGCGCCGTCCAGAAAATCACCAGAAAGGTCACGATCGAAACGATCGAAGCTTGCAGGATGGCCACCGGTCCGGCCCAGATCAGCAGCGTGAGCGGCAGGGTGGCGCCGAGCACCACGATGCCGGTCTTGACATAGAGTTCGACCCGGAAACCGGCATCGAGCCAGCGCGGCAGCGCGCCCCCATTGGCGATGAATAGTCCGATCGCCAGGGCCAAGAGAGGCGGTTCGAGATTGTACCTGAAGGCTTCACGCCACTGCCCCGCGACGAAGACGACAAAGCTCAGGGCATAGAGCACGAGGAAGGCAGGCACGAAGTCACGCGCCTTGTGGCCGAGTGCCGAAAGCGCCGCCGAGAAAGCCGCAATCCAGAACACCAGCTGCGCCAGATAGCGAAGCCAGTCGTTCGCCAGATTGTCGAAAAGCTGCGGCAAGGAACTCCACTTGGCCGGCGTCACAGCCAGCCATTTCAGGCTGGAGCCGTTGGCGAACAGGACGACGCCCACGATCACGAGCCCCAGTCCGAGGTAGATCGCCCACCAGTCTTCCTTGAGCCACAATTCGCGCCAGCCCACAGTCGACTGGACAGGGCTGCCGTTCAGCTTCGCGTCGGCGGTGCTCATGGTCGCCCCTATCGCCAGCGCTGGTCGCGCGCTCCCGGCCGCCGGACAGAAGACCATTTGCCGGATCGGCTGTCAATGCGATATACTTAATTAGTAGACAATCGCATGGCGGAATCCCGAGCATAATCAAAAGCAGTCGGTGCGATGCGGCTTCAGCTACGCATTTCCCAGCCAAAATCTACCGAAAGTTTCTGTTGATTGCGACAAAGGCTATCGACGGCGTCGGGCGATCCTCGCCGTTCTCACCCGATCTCGATCCAGCGCCGTTCGCGCGCCGAGCGGTAGCCGGTCTCCACGAGCTTCTGGATCGCCCACCCGTCCGCGAAATCGGGCCCGCGGCGTGGGCCGCCAGCGATCGCCACGAGAAAATCGCGCGCTTCGACGGCCTTGAGATCGTTGAAGCCGATCTGGTGGCCGGGCGCCACGCAAAAGGCGCCATAGGGTTCGTGCTCCGGCCCGGCAAAGATCGTCCGGAAGCCGCGCCGTCCCCTGAAATCGTCGGCATAGTAGACCTGGAGCTCGTTGAAGCGCTCCTGCGTGAAGAGCAGCCCGCCCTTCGACCCGTAGATCTCGAATTCGTGCTGCATCTTGCGGCCTGTGGCGATCCAGTTCGCTTCGAGGCTGCCGGTGGCGCCGTTCTCGAAGCGCAGAAAGAGCCGCGCCACATCGTCGACCATGACCGCATGGGTCTCGCTCGCGCCGGCTCGCGCCGGCCGCTGCCGCACCGCGGTTCCGACATCGGCCATCAGCGCCGCGATGGGACCCACGAGATGGCGCGCCGAGGCCAGGATGTGGCTGCCGATGTCCGCCAGGGCGCCGCCGCCGCCGGCCGGGTCGAGCCGCCACGTCCAGGGCGCCATCGCGTCGGCCATATAGTCTTCCGCATGGACGCCCCGGAAGGTTCTGATCTCGCCGATTTCGCCGCTGCCGATGATGTCCTTGGCGAGCGCGATCATCGGGTTCTTGAGGTAGTTGAAGCCGACCTGGGTGACGATCCCGGCCGCCTCGGCGGCGCGCATCATCTCTTCGGCCTCGGCCGCCGTCGGGGCGAGCGGCTTCTCGCAATAGACGTGCTTGCCTGCGCTGATTGCGGCGAGCGCCATCTCGCGGTGCAGGACGTTGGGCGTCGTGATGTCGACGATGTGGATCTCGGGGTCGTCGAGGAGATCGCGCCAGTTGCCGGTCGAGCGGCGGAAGCCGAGCGCCTCGGCGCTGCGCCTCGCCGAAGCCGCATCGATATCGGCCAGCACCGCGAGATCGACCTCGAAGGGCAGGTCGAAGACGCGCGTCGCCGTGGCGAACCCCAGCGCGTGGGTCTTGCCCATGAACCCCGAGCCGATGAGGCCCACCCCGATGCGGCGTTTCTCGGCCATGTATTCCGTTCCTCCCCGTGCCAGCCTGGCGCCCGATGTCGTGGTCGGCGCATGATCATTCGTTCTACGTCCGGAAGGGCGGCGGCGACCCTTTGAAGCTGCTGCCCGGACCCTAGGGTCGAACCCACCTCTCACCGGCGCTGGCGTCTGGGATGATCGGCCAAACCGATCAGCAGCGTAAGAATCTGGTCCAGTTGTTCCATCAACGCTGCTTCAAGCGAGCCGATGCGGCGTCCGCACTTGTCCCTCCGCGCGGCAAGGATCTTGTCGACCCTGATCTGGGAAAGCACGCCGAGCCCGTTTTCTGCCGAGGGCGGCGCGACGAGACGGTGGAATGGAGCTTCGACGATCGTGCTGGTCAACGGACACACCAGAACGCTCTGCGTGAGATCGAGGCGGTCAGATTGGATCACGATGGCGGCCCGCGGCTTACCATAGTCACCTTGCACGGCAACGGTGATCAGATCGCCCCGTTTCACCGCCAAGATCGGCTGCCGCTTCGATGAAGGCCAGGGCTTCCGTCTCGTCCGGGGCGCACACAGCAGACCTGCCTGGCGCCTCGCCTCCTCGCGAAACCCTGGCGCCTCCGGGTCGGGAACCCAGATGCGGACCAGCTTCATGCCCCGCGTCCGCTTGGCGGCTCTGTGGCGCTGAAACTTGCTCAGCCCGTCTTTGGCGTTCGCGCGACGCATCGGACTCTCCGGGGAGGAGATTACCACGTTGGTTGCGGGCGACCAAACACGACAGCACTTTACCCCAGACGCTCCCGGTTCACGACCAGCGCCGGATCGAGCCGTCCGGCGAAGAAATCGATGATGTTGCGGGCTGCGGCTTGGCTCATGCGGATGGCGGATTCGATCGAAAGCCCGGCCACGTGAGGGCTCAGCAGCACGCGATCGGAGCGCATCAGCGGATGCTCGGGCGAGGGCGGCTCGGCCTCGAACACGTCGAGCGCAGCGCCGCGCAGCCGGCCTTCTTCGAGCGCGGAGGCCAACGCGGCTTCATCGACGAGCCCGCCGCGCGCCGTATTGATCAGGCAGGCGCTGGGCTTCATGCGGGCGATCTCGGCGGCGCCGATCAGCGGGCGCGTTCCACTTCTCGGCAAATGCAACGAAACGTAGTCGGCCTCCGCGAGGCCGCCCTCGAGCGACCCGACAGGGCTCGCGCCGGCCGCCCGGATGGCGTTCTCGCTCTGGAACGGATCGAATGCCGCGACGCGCATCCCGAAGGCGCCCGCGAGGGCTGAGACGCCGCGCCCGATGCGCCCGAAGCCGACAAGCAGCAGCGTCTTACCGGCGAGCTCCGTGGCCCCGAATGCGTTGCGAACTCCCCAGTTTCCGTGGCGGACTTCGACGTCGAAGGAGCGGACCTGTTTGGCGAGGGCCAGCAGAAAGGCCAGCGTGTGTTCGGCTACCGCAGCGGCGTTGACGTCGCCCACGATGGTCAGCGGGATGTTGCGTGCATCGAGCGCCGCGACATCGACCGCATCATAGCCAACCCCGTGCCGCGACACGATCCGCAGGCGCGGCGCCGCCGCGATCTCCGTAGCGGTGAGGGGTTGGGTCCGGATCAAAAGCGCATCGGCCTCGCCGAGATGAGGCGCGTAGCTCTCGGTCGAGACGTCGTCGATGGCCCGGACCCCGAAACCGGCGTCGCGGAGGGTGGCGATCCCGGCCTCGTGGATGCGGCCGGCGACGAGGACGTGCGTCATCTCAGTAGGCCGTACTGGTTTGCGCCGGGGCTGGCGCCGATTCGGCCTCGCCCAGAAGCTGGCGCAGGCGGGACACGCTCGCGCCGGCGGCACCGGCCAGCAGGCGCACGTCGTTCGAGATGGTCACGAGGTCGAAACCCCATCCGATCGCCTGGGACGCATAGTCGGGCGTGCCGCAATGCAGGCCGGCCCGGATGCCGGCCCCGTGCGCCGCGTCCAGCACACGGCGGATCACGGCGACCAACTCGGGTTCCTGCCGATCGAAGCCCGTCGGAAACCGGCGGCCGTAGAGGCCGAGCGTGAGATCGGCCGGCCCGATGTAGACCCCATCGAGCCCGGGCGTCGAGACGATTTCGTCGAGGTTCGCCACAGCGTCGGCCGTTTCGATCATGGCGAAGCAGATCACTTCCTCGTTGGCCTTGGCGCCGTAATCGGCACCCGCCGAGAAGGTGACCCGGGTCGGGCCGAAGGAGCGGGTGCCGTCCGGCGGGTAGCGGATAAGCGAGACGAGCTTCTCCGCTTCGGCGCGGCTGTTGACCATGGGGCAGATCACCCCATAGGCGCCGGCATCGAGCACCTTCATGATGGCGCCGGCTTCAAGCCACGGCACACGTGCCATCCCGGTAACGCCGCTGGCCCGAACGGCCTGCAGCATCGTCAGCGCGGCCGAATAATCGAGCGCACCATGCTGAAGATCGATGGTCAGGCTGTCGTAGCCCTGTGCCGCCATGATTTCGGCCGTGAAGCCGTTGCCGATCGACAGCCAGCCGTTAACCACGGCCTTGTTGTCGGCCCAGAGCCGCTTCATACCATTCGGAACCACGTTCATCCTCCTGAGGTGCTTTCCACTCTTATCGTTGCACAAAGCCGAAACGGGCAATAGGCTTTCGCAAAATGGCTGGTCGGCAAGGCGTCCGGCCCGGGAGGAGCCCGCATGAAAACCATCCGGTTGACGATGGCGCAGGCCGTGGTGCGCTACCTGTGCGGCCAATTCACCGAGCTCGAAGGCGCCCGTGTACCGCTTTTCGCGGGCGTGTTCGGCATTTTCGGTCACGGCAATGTCACCTGCCTGTCGGAAGCGCTCGAAGCCGTGCAGGATGAATTGCCCACCTGGCGCGGGCAGAACGAGCAATCGATGGCGTTGGCCGCCATTGCCTTTGCCAAGGCGAAGAAGCGCCGGCAGCTCATGGTCGCCACATCCTCAATCGGCCCCGGCGCCACCAACATGGTGACGGCGGCCGGCCTCGCGCATGCCAACCGGCTGCCGGTGCTCCTGCTGGCGGGCGACGTCTTCGCCAACCGACGCCCCGACCCGGTGCTCCAGCAGGTCGAGCATTTCGGCGACCCCACGGTCACGGTGAACGATGCCTTCAAGGCCGTGACGCGCTACTGGGACCGGATCACGCGGCCCGAACAGATCCTCGGCTCGTTGCCGCAGGCTCTCGGCACCATGCTCGACCCTGCGACCTGCGGCCCGGCCTTTCTGGCGCTGTGCCAGGACGTGCAGGGCATGGCTTTCGATTACCCGGCCGCATTCTTCGAGCCGACCGTCCATGCCGTACCGCGTCCGCGGCCCGATCGTGCTGCCCTGGTCGCGGCGATGGAACTCCTGAAATCCGCCAAGCGCCCGCTGATCATCGCGGGAGGCGGCGTGCGCTATTCGCTGGCCGAAGAGATCGTGGCGCGCTTCGCCGAAACGCGAGGCATTCCGGTCACCGAAACGGTGGCCGGCAAGGGAAGCCTGTCGCATCATCATCCGGCCCATATCGGCCCGATCGGCATCATCGGGTCGTCCTCGGCCAACGCGCTCGCGGCCGAAGCCGATGTGGTCATCGCCATCGGCACGCGGCTGCAGGATTTCACCACGGGCTCGTGGACGGTGTTTGCGCCGGAGGCGCGTGTTCTCGCCATCAATGCGGCGCGGTTCGATGCCGCGAAGCATCGCGCGCTCGCGCTCGTGGGGGACGCGCGGGAAAGTGTCGCCGAGCTCGACGCCGGGCTCGGCGCGTGGCGCGCCGATCCGGCGTGGATGCGCAAGGGCGAGGCGGAATTCGCGCGCTGGAACGCGCTCCTCGACGAGCGCCAGAAACCCACCAACGCTCCCGTGCCGACCTATGCGCAGGTGGTCGGCATCGTGAACGCACGGGCCGGCGACCGCGACCTCGTGATCACCGCCGCCGGCGGTTTGCCAGGCGAGGTGATGAAGAACTGGCGCGTCAAAGCGCCCGGCTCCTTCGACTGCGAGTTCGGCTATTCCTGCATGGGTTACGAGATCGCCGGCGGCTGGGGCGCCGCCATGGCCGATCCGTCGCGCGAGACGATCGTCATGGTGGGCGACGGCTCGTACATGATGATGAATTCCGACATCTATTCCACGGTTCTGACCGGTCACAAGATGATCGTAGTGGTTTGCGACAACGGCGGTTACGCGGTAATCAACCGCCTGCAGAATGCCAAGGGCGTGCCGTCCTTCAACAATCTGATCAAGGACAGCCGCGTCAGGCAACCTTTCGCCGTGGATTTCGTGCGCCATGCCGAATCGATGGGAGCCTTGGCGCGGCGTGTCGAAAGCCTGGCCGATCTTGGAGCCGCGATCGATTGGGCGAAAGCCAACGACCGCACGACGGTTATTTCCATCGTCACGGATGCTTTCGACTGGACGCCGGGCGATGCCTGGTGGGATGTCGCCGTGCCCGAGGTCAGCGAGCGCGAGGCCGTGCGTGCCGCCTACGGGGAACAGGCGAGTGGGCGCGCCAAGCAGCGGGTCGGAGTTTGACGTGTCGGGATGAGACAACCGGGAGTCTTCGGGTGAAACAACTGGATGGCAAGATCGCGGTGGTTACCGGCGGCACTCAGGGGCTCGGCGCGATGGTGGCGGCATTGTTCGCCGAACGCGGCGCCAAGGGGATCGTCATCTGCGGTCGCAACGAAGCCAAGGGGCAGGCCAACGCAGCCGAGATCAAGGCGAGGTTCGGCACCACCGTGCATTTCCTCGCCGCCGATCTTGGCCGCGTCGAGGATTGCCGCCGAGCGATTGCGGAGGCCGACAAGCGGTTCAACCGTCTCGACGCGCTCGTCAATGTGGCGGCCATCACCGATCGGGGCACGATCCTCGACACCTCGCCCGAACTGTTCGACCGCATGTTCGCGGTCAACGTGCGGGCGCCCTTCTTCCTGATGCAGGACGCCATCAAGCTGATGCGCAGAGACAAGGTGGAGGGGACGATCGTCAACATTTCGTCGATGTCGGCCATGGCGGGCCAGCCCTCCCTCGCGGCTTATTGCTCCTCCAAGGGCGCGCTCGACACCCTGACCCGCAATACGGCTTATGCGGTGCTACGCAACCGCATCCGCGTGAACGGCCTCAACATCGGCTGGATGGCCTCGGAGGGCGAGGACCGGATCCAGAAGACATATCACGATGCGCCGGCCGACTGGCTCGACAAGGCTGCGGCGCGCCAGCCTTTCGGCCGCCTCGTCGACCCGCACGAGGTCGCTCGTGCGGTGGCTTACCTGAGTTCCGACGAGTCGGGTCTGATGACCGGCTCGACCATCAATTTCGATCAGGCGATCTGGGGCGCCTACGAAAGCGCTCCGCACCCGGATGCGCCGCTGTAGTCACGATTCGGACAGTCGGGAGGGCTTGGGCCCGGTTCCCCGGCGGAGGCGCAAGCCCACCGATGAACCTCGACATTGCCGGGCCGATGTGGCGTTGGCCGGAGCTGGAGTCTGGCTCGCGCATCCCTGAGAGGCTGGTCTGGCGCGTGGTTCCGGTCTTCGCCCGGACGGGCAACCGTGAGAGGAGAGCAGGGTGGGGGTGAGGATCGCGGTGATCGGGGCGGGCGTCATGGGTGCGGACCACGCCAGGACCCTGCAACGGGCCGTGTCGGGCGCCGAAGTCGTAGCGGTCTTCGACGCAGACCCGAGCCGTGCCGCACGCGTCTCGGCCGAATGTGGCATCGCGCCGAGGGTGGCGGATGCTTTCGGCCCGATCGCCGACCGGAGCATCGATGCCGTGCTGGTCGCAACCCCCGACGAAACTCATGCGGCCCTGGTCCTGGCCTGCATCGCGGCCGAGAAACCCGTCCTGTGCGAGAAGCCGCTCGCCGCCACCATCGGCGAGTGCCGCGACATCATGGCGGCCGAGATCGCGGCCGGCGGACGGTTCGTCCAGGTCGGCTTCATGCGGCGCTTCGATCCAGGCTATATGGCCATGAAGCAAAGCCTCGCCGAGGGTCGCTTGGGTCTGCCCCTCTTCATGCATTGCGTGCACCGCAACGCGGTGGCGCCGCACTTCATCACGTCGGATCTGGTCATCACCAACTCGACCGTGCACGAGATCGATGTGTCGCGCTGGCTGCTGGGCGACGAATTCGCCTCCGCCATGGTGGTGACGCCGCGCGCCCCGAGGGGTGTCGACGGGCGCAATCCGCAATTCGTCGTGCTCGAAACACGGAGCGGCGTGGTGGTCGACGTCGAAGCCTTTCTGGACGCGGGCTACGGCTACGATGTGCGGGCAGAGCTGGTATGCGAAAGCGGCACGATTTCGCTGGCTCCATTGCCGCCCACCTTGGAGCGTCACGCCGGTCGCGAGGGCTTTCACGTCGTCGACGATTGGCGGGCGCGGTTCGCTGCGGCCTACCGCAACCAGTTGCAGGCTTGGGTCGATTCGATCGTCAGCGGGAGGCCCACTGGTTCGAGCGCCTGGGACGGCTATGCCGCGACCGCAACGGCCGAAGCCT
>JBBPYT010000342.1:0-6601 GCA_038199665.1 Hyphomicrobiales bacterium | reverse complement strand
CGATCCGGATGGTCCGACGCGTTCGCCCGATCCGTTCTCGGCCAAATGCGATAGCCCTGGCAGGGCGACGGCGCAGGCTTGCTCGGCCTCGCTCGTTCGACCTGCGCGCAGTGCCTCAAGAAGCCGCGGAAAATCGGCGGGCATAGTCGAGCTCCCTCCGGGACGGCGTTCTTCGGTATCTTCGGAGCGATGCTTCGGCAACAGCGGGCTCGGGTTTCGTCGTCCGATCATGGCCGCCAAGGCGGCATCGAGGGTTTCGGCCAGGATCTCGACCGCGTTCGAGCCGGACGTCCACGCCAGGAAGGCGGCAACGGGCTTGCCGGGATAGAGCGACGCCACCGCGGCGCGGTAGGCCAGGCTGAAGGATGCATAATATGTCCAGGGCTTCGAATCCAGGTTGATTTGCATTGACCGCAAGGATTTCGTTGAGGATGTGTGGGTAGTTATGCAATCAAGTCAGTATCTGGCATCAGATACTGTTGTTGCCGCTTCCGAACCTGCAAGGTTTGAAGCTGCCGCGCTTTGTATTTCCGTATTAGAACATCTTCCTCGCGCTATCGCCTGGGATTGACGGGTGGGAGGCGGCGAGACGACTCAAAGCGGCGCCGGAAACCAAGGCGATCCCCATCATCGCCCTGTCGGCGCACGCGATGGCGGGAGATCGCGAGAAGGCACTTGCCGCCGGTTGCGACGACTACGACACCAAGCCCGTCGATCTCGGGCGTCTGCTCGCCAAGATCCAGGCGCTGCTGCCGGAGGGCGCCGGCCCGTGACCAACGCCGCCCTCCTCGTGGTCGATGACAACGAGGACAATCGCTACGCGCTCACCCGTCGGCTCGATCGCGAGGGGTATGCCAATGTCGCGGTCGCGACGAACGGGCTCGAAGCCTTGGAGATGCTCGCTGCCCAGCCTTGCGATCTCGTCTACTCGATATCATGATGCCGGAACTCGACGGCTATCAGGTGCTCGAGCGCATGAAGGCCGATCCGGTGCTGCGACACGTTTCCGGTCATCATGATATCCGCCGTCTCGGAACTCGAGAGTGTGGTCCGCTGCATCGAGCTCGGCGCCGACGATTACCTGCCGAAACCGTTCAACCGGAAGTAAGCCTGGTCCACCCGGCTGGATTCCACTTATCTCGGCACCGCATGAAAGACGGAAGCGGCGAAGTCCGACTGCAAATCCAGCTACCGAAATGAACCTGATCGCGTGTCGCGGCGACCGATCCATGGAGCGTCGCATCCGGTGCCCCGCAGTCGACGATCCAGTTTCGTCGCGTTACTGGACTGAGCTGATCACAGAACCCGGCACACGTCTTGCTCTAAATTGTCGAAAGATCTGGGGATACTGTCCATGCGTGCCATTATGAAAAAGATCTTCTGGCCGTTCCGTTATGACGCGCCCGATCCAGGCGTGATCAGGGATGCCGACCGGCTCATGCTCGTCTACGGAGAGCAGGCCTATGAATCAGCAGCCGCGTACTCGTGGCGTGAGGATTCCGGGTTGCTGTTTACTCAGAAGCCGGGACATTGGCATCGCGTCAGTCTGGAAATCGGCCATCGTCTCGGCAAAGAGAGGAACGCCAATTTGAAACTGTCATCAAGTTTTCGCCCCCACGCTATAGGAGTTGACCAAACAGCGTGAGAGGCCCCGCCAGATTTGGAACAATTCGAGCATTTCCCGCCCGTGTCTGAAGCCCAGGAGCCTTAATTTTTGAGCCGCCGTTGCGGCGGGCTGAACCGGTAAGCCGACCCCCGGCGGCTTCGCAAGGTCTAGACGCTGGAAATCCAAAAACAGCGAGAACCAAAGCTGTTTTGCCGATTCAGCATCGGTTCATATTGTTAACGATAATCATCTTACCTCGGCCCGATGTGGACGGATTGGAACCAATGACGCACGAGTCTGCTTCGAGCGAAGCCGCAGCCAAATCGAATGGAGCTGGGCCGTCAGGCACCAAGGACCTTAACGTTGTCCTGGTCCACCCGAGATCATTGTTCGGCGACTGCCTTGTGGCCGGTCTCCAATCGGTGGACAAAGCCACCCGATTCCGACGATATCCGAGCGTCGCAGACTGGCGGGCCGATGACTGTCAATCAACCTCCCTAGTCGTGTTGTGTCTCCAGCCTTGCGGCGGCGCGGTGCCATTCGACTTGGATGAAAGTATCGCTTTTCTGAAGGCCTGCGATCCTCCGTCCGCTTTCGCCATCATCTCCGATGACGGAGGAGTGGGGCAGGTCCTAAAATACCTTGAGATGGGCGCTCGCGGCTACATACCCACCAGCCTTTCTCTGCGCGTGGCCGTGCAAGCCTTGCGTCTGATCAATGCCGGCGGGGTGTTCATTCCTGCAGCCTGCTTGGCTCAGCTGGCGGCTCTGCCCGTGAAGCCGACGATTCCGGCTATGCCCGACAAAAGCGCACTGAGTCAGAAGGAAGTCCTGGTCGCAAGCGCGCTCCGAAAGGGCACGCCCAACAAGATTATCGCCTACGACCTTGGCATGTGCGAAAGCACTGTGAAAACACACGTTAGAAATATCATGAAGAAACTTAAGGCTAAAAACAGAACCGAAGCCGCGTTTTTGAGCAATCAAGTTTTCAACGAAGCTGAATTGGAAGCAGTCTGAATGAACTCCGGTGTTTAGCACCTGTTCGGAAGGCAGTTGGTTGGAGAGGACATCTTCCATTTATATCCTACACAGTCAGCTAAAGTCCATTCCGAGCCAACTGTATCGAACAGGATCAGAACGTTAATTTCTGGCCAGGTCTCCAGAGTGGTGAGCAATTCGCCGAGCTCCTCAAAGTCGGCAACAAAGGTCGCGATGGGCGCAACGTCTTCGGATTGACACACCATCTCCATGGCATCTTCTTCAGAGGTTACTTGCAACAATGGCCGGCCAGTGGATACCACATACTCCCTAACGGGGTATGTTTCTACGTCCTGTTGAGTCACTATTGCGATCATGCTGTGCCTCAATGGGCGTTGAGCAACCTGGGGACGGGTGTTCGCGAAACTGAAGACTTGGTAGATGGCGATCCTCAATAAAGCGTTTATCCTCTCTGTAGCAGGCCCGATTAGGAGCTGGGTGCGGGCTCGCTGTGGCATGAGGAGCGTGATTCCCGGGAAGGCGAGCTAAAATGGGCTCGGGTGAGACAGCAGGTTCTCGTGCGCCGGAAAAACTAGATCCGCGATCCCGCCCTGACATCGCCGGGTAGTTTATGTGTGAGCTTGCTTTGGCTCAACCGGCTCCACGTTGCTGATCGGCAGCTGACGACCGAGCACCATGCCCGTATAGGCGAACGACTCGTCACGCAAGGCCTCGTAAAACCGAGGTGCAAGCTCCCGAGTGAAGCTGCCGCCATGCATCGGATGCACCCAAGCCGGGGCTAGCTCTTCGACCCTCGCCACCACCTGTCGCACGGGTTCCTCGTGGGCAAAGATGCCAGCCCCACGATAGAGGCCGAGCATCTCCCGAGAGAGATTCTCGGTCACGACGGCAGGCTGGTGACCCGGCTGAATGAACAGGTCGGCAGGGAAAAGACTCCTTGTGGTCTCTTCGAAGACCATCATGGAGTCCCAATGGTGGACGTGAGGGGTCTCAAGAAAGCGCAGCCGATGACGCCCAAGGTCGAGCGTGTCGCCGTCCCGCATGCCCTTCACCGCGCCACGGTAGCCCCAGTGGCTCAAGTTGACCGCAGCACCCAGATCGCTGGCGACAAGAACTGACCCGGGCGCTTCGTCCAGAAACCGATCCATGCCGCCACACTCGTCAGCCTCGAAGTGGCCTAGGACGACGTACGCAAGCAGCTTAGGGTCCACGACCTGTGCAACGGCCGCCCGCACGGCGTTGTAGGACTCGAAGTACCCCGTGTGGATCAGTGTCGGTCGGTCGCCGGCAATCAGGAACTGGTTGAAACTGATCGGGAAATCTGCATCTGGGCCGCTGCTGATGCGATAAACCCCGTCAACGATCTCGGTCACTTGGGCCATGGTCTGTCTCCCCGATTGCGGCGACGCCAGCCGCCAGGCGACCAAGGCTCTGGCCATGACCGTGGCGCGAGAACGGTTTCCGAGACGGCAAAGTCTCATCCCGATATACCTGGATAGACAGAATCGACAAAGCCGGTGCGTGGCCGCCGCAGGGTCGGCGTCGGGCTATTGAGCTCGCTGGCCGACCCTCTATAAAGCTTCTACCCGACCAGGAAACCGTCTACCTATCGGTCCGGTCTCGCCCGGGCTCGATGAGCTTCGTGATCGTCGGCCCCGCCCATGCACGAATGGCGTTGGCGTGACGCTGAGCCAACTGCTGTGTGTCGCCGGATCTCTGAAAAGATCGGAGATCTTCAGGATCTCGACGTGCTCCAGTTGCGCCGAATCCGGCCATTCGTCGGTACCGGGATTGGAGCCGCCGTTAGGTCGCTCCCGTAGCGGCTGTTCCCATATTTGGGGGGAGCATCGATCGCGCTGTTTGCTTCCGAAGCTTCTGGGCCAGGCACCCGATCGCATTGTGGTCTTGGGCTCAGGAGCGTATATAACAGCGCGTGTTGCGAGGCACTCCACGGCATCTTTTCAGCCCGACATGCGCCATGGCGGGCGCAAAGCCCATGAGAGGTATGTGCCATGACACAGGCGTCCATCAAAGTCGGCATGATCGCGGAAGAGACGGGAGCACTTTCTTTCATGGGCCGCGCCAACACCAACGTGGCAAGGATGGTGGTTGACGAGATCAACGCCAACGGCGGTCTGCTGGGGCGGAAGATCGAGCTTTATCTCGAGGACGGCGCAACGACCGACGCCGTCGCGGAGGCCAAGGCGGCCAAGCTTGTGGCCCAGGACAAGGTGGATGTGATCTTCGGCGGCATCTACAGCTCCACTCGGCAGGCCATCAAAGGCCCCGCCGTCGTGAAGGGCAGGACGCTCTACATATACCCCGAGCAATACGAAGGGCAGGAATGCGACCCGCTGATCTTCTGCACCGGCCCGGTGCCGGCGCAGCAGCTCGACCCGCTCATTCCGTGGCTGATGCACAAGACCGGGGCCAAGACATTCTATCTGCCGTCCGCAGACTACATCTGGCCGCACGTGATGAACGAGAGGGTCCGCCAGCTCGTCACCGCCAACGGCGGCAGCATCGTCGGCGAGGAATACTATCCCCTCGATCACATGCAGTACGGCGAGACGGTTGGGAGGATCATGTCCAGCGGCGCGGAGGTGGTGTTCAACACCATCGTTCCGCCTGGGGTCGTACCGTTCTTCGCGCAACTCCATGACGCCGGTTTCCGGAACCGCGGCGGGCACCTGATCTGCACCTATTTCGACGAGAACCTTCTCGGCCTGCTGCCGGCGCCGCATGTGGAAGGCCTCTACGGCTGCCTCGACTACTACCAGAACGTCAGCGATCCCTTCAGCAACGCGCTGCTGGGCACGTACGACAAGCGCTATCCCGGCAAGGAGCGGTTCACGGGCGGCAGCGCCTGCTCCGGCCTTTATCGAGGGATGAAGCTCTGGGCGGCGGCCGTGAACGAGGCCCGCTCGCTGCGCCAGGAGGACGTCATCGCGGCACTCGATCACGCCAGCATCGCCGAGGGGCCGGGCGGTCCCGCGGAAATGGTTCCCGGCCAGCACCACGTCCGCATGAACATGTACATCGCCCAGGCGAAGACCGGCGGTTTCGAGATCGTCGAGAACCTCGGGGCCATCGACCCGGACGAGGCGATGGTGCCGTCCGCCGCGAAGTTCGGCCGGGGACCGATCGCGTAATCAGCCCGTCAGGTAGGGTGCACGAGATGAGTGTCCCGTCCCCGGTCAACGAGAGTCTCCTGAGCCAGCGCCTCGGCGCGCTCGGATCGGCAAGAAGCTGGGCACCGAATGTCCTGCCGGAGCTCGAACGCTTCATCCGTGCCGCCGACGACTATGATCTCTTTCGCGTCAACCCCATCCAATATGCCGGCCTCGTCGACCTGTCCGAGGCGGACGCGATAGAGCTGTTCGTGTGCGCTGCCAAGGTGGGCCTCTTCGAGATGGACTGGCTGCTCATCTGCGCCTATTGCCCGCAGGTCGCCGGCAGCTTTCGCGAGCTCGACCAAGTCCATCCACGCTTTCAGGGCGCGTTCTGCAACGCGGTCAACGATGTGGCACTGGACGACTACATTCAGGTAACCTTTACGGTCTCGAGCGGTGTGCGCGACATTATATTCCGCCATCCCGAAATGCTGTCTGCCGAAGATTTTTACCTGCGCTACAACTTTTCCAAGGGCTTCATCGCTCCGCACGGGATGACGCACCAGCAACTCGTTGCCGCGCTCTCACGGGGATTCGCCGATATCGAGGCCCATGAGCACCGCAGCTTCGAATTCGAGGTCACTGCTGGCCGTTTCGAGGTGCTGGACCTGAGCCACAAGCTCCTTCTGGTGTTCTTTGCGAACGGTGAGCCGGCAGAACCGCAAGGTACGGTGGTCCAGCTCGAGTCGGGCCGCTTCCTGGTACCGGACCGGCCTACGGCACCGCGAGACATGGTCCTCGGCGACGGACGCTTCTCGTTCCGGCAGACGGCCGATCTCAGCCCAGGCCAGCACACCTTCCAGATCGAGAACCGCACCGGCGAT
>JBBPYT010000341.1:0-17555 GCA_038199665.1 Hyphomicrobiales bacterium | reverse complement strand
GTGCTGCCCGTCGGCTTGCGACCCGCCACCGTCAGCCGCCCGCTGCTGGTTGGGCTGGGGTGCCGGTGGAGGTTCAGGGCTTCCGCGTCAGCCTCGGCAATTCCCTGGGGCGGGTCCTGATTGAAGTCGAGCCCGGCGGTGCCGAACGGCAGGTCGAGATCCACGATCACGGTCGGTACGTCGAGGGTCCGGCTGATCGACCAGGCGATATTGTGGGCCACGGTCGAGGCACCGACCCCGCCCTTCGATCCGGTTACGGCGATGAGCCGTCCGACTGGTTCGGCCTTCGCGTGCGTGTAGAGGTGCGAAATCGAACGCACGAAATCGAGAACCGTGAACGGCGCCACCAAATATTCGCTGATCCCGCGGCCCATCAGGTCGCGGTAGAGCACGATGTCGTTGACCCGCCCGATCACCACCACTTTGGTGCCTGCGTCGCAGAATTCGGCGAGCGATTCCAGATGGTTGATCAGCTCGATGCGCTCGCCGGCACTCTCGATGATCACCACGTTCGGGGTCGGCGCGCTGCGATAGGCTTCCACCGCGGCCGGCGCGCCTCCCATATGCGCCTTGACGTGCGCGCGGCTCATCCGGCGATCGCCGATGGCGTCGTTGACCAGTTGAGCGATCTCGGAGGTTTCGCAGAAGGCCTGGATCGAGATGCGCGGAATCGGAGCGATATGTTCGCGCGCCTCTTCGATGCCGGCGTCGGCTTTCCCGCCGTCGGGAGAATCGCGCATCATCTCCCTCCCCCGGAGCCGATCGGGATGAGTGACGAACTCTGCCACTGGGTGGCGGGATCGATGCCGTGCCGGGCGTCGGCCGATCCACGAAGGTCGCCAATCGCACGCGTTCGCATCTGAACGTCGCTAGGATCCTCGGCGCGCGGCCGCACGAGGTCCCGCGGGTCGTCGACCTGCGCGGCCAGCGTCTGCTGGGTGGAACATCCGAGATTATAATAGCTACGGTTTTCCCAGGTATTGACGTTCGACCCCGAGCCGAGATCATCGGGCCAGTCGCCGCAACGCGAGGCGAGCCGCGCCTGCAGCTTGGTGAAGCTGAGGCGCACCGGCGCCGCCAGGGAAGGATCGAGAGCCCGATACGAGCCGACTTCGATCTCCCCCTTGACGCCTGCGCTCGAGAGAGCCCGCCTGATCGAGCTCAGCGTCGAGTCAACGGCTTGCCCGCTGACCCGGCCGCGCGGCAGCAGCGCCAGGATGCGGCCCTGGCCGTGCGCCCGATAGTCGGCCGCAAAGGCCGCGACGTCGCGGCCCTGCCGATCATCCAGCTTGTCGCTGACCCCATTCAAAAAGATATCGAGCGTTTGGCGCGCGTCGGTGAGCACGACGGGGTGACGAAGATGGTAGTCGTCCGGGATGGGCGAGGTCGCGACTGCCCGATCGACGTTGGAACATCCGGCAAGCGGCAGCCCCAACGCAACGAGGAGCAGAGCGAAGGACCGGCTCGACCCAGACATGTCTAAGATGTGCATGGTTTGGTTCCAACGAAACGTGAGTCGAAGACGGGGTCAGTCAACGATGAAACCGACCCTGCCTTTGTAGTTTTTGATGAGTTCCGGGTTGGTGGTGGTCGAATAGATCCGGTTCATGCGGCCGAGAAGCCAGGATTGCGGATCGGTCGCATCGGCGAAGCCGTCGTCGGGCTTGCTGATCTGGTCGGGCCGCAGCGGCTTCGACAGATAGGGCGTGACGACGATCATCAATTCGGTTTCGTTGTGCTGGTAGCTGCGGGACCGGAACAGGGCGCCGAGGATCGGCAGGTTCATGAGGCCGGGCGTGCCAGCGATCGTCTGCTGACTGAGTTGCTGAACCAGGCCGGCCGATACGATTGATCCGCCGGAGGGTAGCTCAACAGTTGTTTCATTCTGGCGCTGCCGGAACCCGACGATGGAGGCCGAGCCGCACCCGGCCGATACTCTTGTGCTCTCGTCGGGCTCCACGACCTGGGTCGAAATGTGCAGCGAGATTCGGCCTTCGGACAGAACCGTGGGCGTGAAGTTTAGGGTCACGCCATAATTTTTTTGTTCGTAAGTAACTTCGCATCCTACGAAGATACTGTTCGGATTCGAACTCGAGACAGGCAGAGGTATCGTTCCGCCGGCCTGAAACTTGGCGCTTTCTCCCGAGATCGCGGTGACATTCGGCTCGGCGAGGATGTGCGCCACGCCGTTACTTTCGAGAGCCTGGATCGTTGAGGACAGTGAACTCTTTAGGCCGGTCAAGTTCGCCGACAGGCCGGAAGCGGAGGTCGTCGCGGTGTTGGCGACGACCCCCGCAGGAGAGCCTGCAGCTACACTGCCCCAGGCGCCGCTCAAGGACACGCCCAACTGCTTCACGATATCGCGTCGCACCTCGACGAGCGTGACCTTGAGCATGACCTGGTCTTGGCCGCGGATGACTAGCGAATTGATTGGTCGCGAGCCAGGGACGATGACGGGCGTGCTGCCGAACGAGACGCTGCTGCCGGTGCCGCTGTTCGATGCGTTTCCACCGCCACTTTCGGCCGAGTAGCCGACGAAGCCATCGGCAATATCCTGCGCGCGCTGCGCTTCGAGCGCCGATGCGACGGAACCGGTCAGGATTATAGTATCATAGACCGCCTGGACCCGAATGTCGTTGCCGGGCAGAGCAGTCTTGAGAATAGCATCCAGTTCGCCGATGTCGCGCGCGTTGACGTTGATTTCGAGCGTCGTCAGCGGGCTACCGTCGTTGTTCAGGGCCACGATGGTTGTCGGACCCTTCCCAACTGCCATGACGTAGAGCCGCCGCGCCGAGCGCACCACCGCGTTGGCGACAAGCGGGTTCCCGACGAACACCTCTTTGGCATCCCCCGGCAGGTCGACGATCAGCGCCTTGCCCACCGCCAATGTAATCCTCTGGCTCCGTTTTCCGGTCGGTACCGCGAGTATGGTGGGCGCAGGCGAGGACGCCGCATCGGGCCCATGCGGCACGAGAACGGGCGTTTGGGCCATCGCGGGATAGCAGGCTCCGAAAGCCGGCAAGCCCAGGACCGTTACGGCGGCCAAGCGCACCGCGAGGCCACTTCGCCGATGGCCGATGGTTCGGCTGCGGGACGCCGCGGCGTGGTTCCCGCACACGGAAATGAGGCTCATCGATTGGTGTCCTCGCTTGCGGTGCCGAAACGGACCACCGTCATGCCCTTCGGGCCCTGCACAGCGGCTTGCCCCGCCTGCTTGGCGTCCAGCATCGAGCGCAAGGTCAAAGACAGCTGGCCGGTGCGCTGGGCCAGCACCACCGTCTCGGCCTGTGTCGGGTCCAGTTCCAGCGTCGCGTTCGAACCTACCACCACGGTCTGTCCGTCCTTTTGCTGAACATTCTGGCCCACGGCCCGCACCTTCACGTTCTGGAGCAGGGTTTCGCTGATGAAACTGTCGGCATTGGCGTTCTTGGAATCGTTGCGATAGGTGCGGATCACATCGACCCGGTCGCCTGGCAGGATGAAGCCGCCGGCCGAAGTCGCACCCTGGCTGTCGATATTGATGGCGACCGCCCGCATGCCGGACGGCAGGGTCGCCGCCATCAGTCCGCCCTCGCTCTTGATCAGCTTTTCACGACGGATCGGCTCGCCCTGCAGCAGGCTGGCGCGGGCGATCGACCCTTTGATGTCGTCGACGATCTTGGGGTTCTGGCTCTTCCTGATCATGCCGGCCGGGATCGTGTCCTTGGGCCAAGGCTGCCAGGTCAGTTCGCCTTCGTTGACGAGCGTCCCCAAAGGAAGGTCCTTTGCGGCGACCAGAACATCGTCCGTGGCAGTCGGAAGGGGCGGTTGCGCCGTCAAGGAGGCGGCCGGGGGGGCTTTCGCGCTGTTGGCCAGAACGAAAGCACCCGCGGCGGCTGCGAGCGCCAAGAACAGGACGATGATGCGGGACTTCTTCATGGCTCCAAGCTTTCCGACGCGACTCGGCGGGGGCGGCCTTCTGCCATGGACTCAACCAGGGAAACGTCAAAGTATGGTTAACCACATCTCTCGAATTCGAAATGTGGCCTTCCCGGGCGATATCAGGTTCCGCTCACCGCGGCCCAAACTGCCGTCTCCGGATAGATGGCGAGCCCCGCCACGGCGAGCGCGATGCCGTAGGGAACTCCATTGCCGGCCGTGTGAAGGCGAGCCAGCCACTTGCGGGTACGCAAGCCCGGTGGGAGGCTGTATTTGCGGAGATAAAGGATGCCGAGCGTCAGCACAGCACCGAGAATGGAGGCTTGCAGCCCATAGTCGAACAGATTCGGCCACCCGAGCCACACCGCCGTAGCGGCAGCGAGCTTGGCGTCCCCGCCGCCGATCCAGCCGAATGCGAACAGCAGGAACGTCAGGACCAGGACGGCGGCCCCACACGCGATATGCACCGAAAGGATGACCGGAAGCGGCATGCCGGACGCGCAAGCCATCGCAATGAAGCCCGCGACCAGCGCGATCGAGACCCTGTTCGAAATGGTCATCGTCAAAAGATCGGAGGCGGCCGCATAAGCCATCAGAGCCGGGAAAAACACGAGCGCACCCACTTCGAGCATCGATGCCCTCCAGCCTTCCCTCCTTGGACGAAGGCACGATCGCTGTCGGATCCTGCCCCGCCGGGGTCGTCTCGAGCGGGTCCCTTCAGATCGGGGGGTGCCGCAAGGCAAAGATCCCCTTTCGAATGCCGCGCTCGTCGTCGTCGCTTCGGGTCCGGCCCGGTAGCCTGCTACGCGAGCAAGGTCCGCGGGTGCACCGAGGCCGTGGCACTGGCCTCGGATCGAACCCGCGTCACATGTCGGTGACCTTCGGCCTCAGTTCAGGGCAGTCGAGACGGCGCTGAACTTGGTGTTCAGCTTGGTGCCGACGGCAGTAATGGCGGTGATGATCACGACGCTGATCAAGCCGGCGATGAGCCCGTATTCGATCGCGGTGGCACCGGACTCATCCTTGGCGAAGCGGCTGAGGATATTCATGGTTTGCTCCTTGCTCCTGTAACTTATTCCCACACGACCTCAGTCGCTCTTCGGGAATGACCACACTCTAGAGGACAGGGATTGCAAACACGTTAACTCATTCGTTTAAAGCGCGTCGATCACGGGAGAGATGAACCAGGGTTAAATTACAATGAAGCTTGCGGCGGTAAAAAATTCCGCCTTTTGTTATCACGTACACTGATGTAACTCACTCGCGCAGAATCGTGACGCGGTAATACATTGGTATGAACAATAAATAGTTGACCGGTCCGCCACCGAGCTTTGGCGCGATGGCACTCGGGTCGCAAGTGAGGGGCGGGTCGGTCGGGCCCCGATGCCTTCTCCACCGCTCGAAGCCGGCCAGGGCGATGTGCGCCCCCTGTTAGACTTCGTTCACGAATTTCGTTCACTGAAGGGTCATCGTCCGTCTCATCGGAGGAATGCCAGGATGCGGCTCGGCCCAATCGTCACTGCTTGCATGCGCGGCTCTGCACGGCGAGCCCGGATTGGCGTGGTGATGCTCGCTGCGGCGACCATGATGCAAGCTGCATCGCCCTGCGCCGCGCAAGGCATCATGACCGTCTCTCTGGACAAGGCCAAGCTCTTCAAATACCCGCCGAACACCGAAACCATCGTCGTCGGCAACCCCATCATTGCCGACGTCACCATGCTGAAGAACAGTGGAATGCTGATCCTGACCGGCAAAGGCTTCGGTGAAACCAACCTCGTGTTCCTGGATCGCGCCGGCACCGTTCTGTCCGAATCCAGTCTGAGGGTCGAGCCCTCGGCCACCCTCGTGACGGTGCAGCGGGGAAAGGATCGCGAATCCTATTCGTGCCATCCCCGCTGCGAACCCAGCGTGAGCCTCGGCGACTCGGCCGATTTTCTGAAGGAAGCGGTCAGCGAGATCACGGCACGCAACGCGCTTGCAGCTCCAGCGACCCAGCCGCATTGATCGCCGGCACTGTCGAGGCACGCAGCGGCGGCTTTCCTGAAGATTCGTGAAACCTTCCCCGTAAAGTCTTCGAGACCACGAACTGAAGGTCAATGATTATTCCCTAGACAGGATCTTTGTGTCCGGCCAGGCGAGCGCCCGACGGCATGGAGATTTCAATGGCTCACATCAGGGTGCGCAAATTCCTCGGCAGCGACGCCGGCTCGACCAGCGTCGAGTTCGCCATCATCTCCGTGCCGTTCCTGGGGCTTTTGTTCGCGATCTTTCAAACCTCGCTTGCCTTCTTCATGCAGCAGGGCCTTGAAGCGGCGGTCTCCAGTGCGGCTCGGCAAGTCCTGATCGGGCAGGTGCAGAGCAATGCCAACATTTCGACCTGGCAGAGTTTCCGCGACCAGTTGATCTGCCCTCAGTCGCCGGCCGTCAGTTTGCTCCCCAGCTTCATGAACTGCAGCACGCTCGTGGTGGATATCCGGAAGGCGGCCAGCTTCACAGGCATGAACGCCAGCAACGTTTCCGACAACTTCCTGTTCAACGGACAGACGCCGCAGTTCAATCCAGGGTGCCAGGGTGATATTGTCGTGGTGCGCGCAGCCTATCCGATGCCGGTCTACCTGCCTCTCATCACCGGCAGCGGCTCGAGCGTATCTCAGAATACCAGCGGCCTGACAACGTACAACGGCAGTCTGGTCCAGATGCTCACGGCCGCCGCCGTATTCCGCAACGAGCCGTTCGGGGCGCAGGGGAACTGCCCGTGAGCCGCGTGCGCAGAATTGTGCTGCGTATCCGGGCTTGGCTCCGCTCGACGATCGGGAGAACGCTTGCCGACGAGGGCGGCGTCGCAGCGCTCGAATTCGCCATCATCCTGCCGCTAATGCTGATGCTCTACATCGGCACGGCGGCCATCACGGAAGCCGTATCCGCCAGTCGCGCCGTCGTGGTGCTGGCGCGCACCTTGTCCGACATAACCTCTCAGCAACCGGGGAACATCAATCTGACCGACACCTCGGCCCAGGAAATATTCAATTCGGCAACGACGCTTCTTGTACCCTTCCCGACCAATACCCTGAAGATGACGCTTTCGAACGTCGAATTCGTAGCCAACAGTAAGTCGACCCAGTCGAACGGGTTTGATGCGAAGACGCGCTGGACCGTCTCCTTTTCCAGCGGAACGCTCCGTCCCTGTCTGGGCAGTCCCAATTTGACTCCGGTGCCCAACGGAACGCCCCCTTCCCCCAGCAGCATTCCGTTGGGCCTCTATACTTCGGGGTTCCTGATCGTGGCGGACGTGAGCTATACTTACGTTCCGAGCTTCGGGATGTTCAATTGGAACTGGTCGAAGGGAACCGGTGGGGGCGGCTGGACCGGCAGCTTCCCGATGAGTCGCACCGCATACATGCGCCCGCGCCAGACGGACAACATCCGCTACACGGGTGGTTCGGCGCAAATCTGTCCGATAGCATCGCCGCAAACCCAATAGCTGGAGTTTCCTCGCTGCCTGTCGAGTTTGGTTGGGACGGCATCCTGCGGTCCAAGAGAACCGGCAAACCAATGGCAGCGAGCTCGGCCTCACCGCCTGACGATTCGCCGACCCCAGCCTCGAGGCAAGGAAGCGAGCGGAACGCTCGGGATGCACTGGGATCTTGTTGCGTCGAAGCTGCCACGGCGGGCCGCTACCGGGATAAGCCCGTTCGAGGCAAGCTCGACCGTTCGCGAGGTGATGAGCCCCCGGTCGAAGCTCAAGTCGCAGGTCACTGCTGCAACACGAGCCGTCCCCCATCCACCTTGAAGCCGCTCAGCTTCGTCAAAAAGCTCATGCCGAGGAGACTCGTGCTCAATGCGCCGCGCGGGCCGATGAAGGCTGTGACATCGCGCACCGCGATCGAACCGAGCCGGACCTGGAGAAGTTCGGCTTTGGCGTAAGCAACGCGACCGTTCGCCGTACTCGACCAGTATTTGAAGTCGGCCGGCATGGGCCGAAGACCCAGCCGACCGGCATCCTCGAAGCTCAAGCTGACGAAGCTCGCGCCCGTGTCGACCAGCATGGGGAGGAGCTCACCATCGATCTCGATCATGGTTTGAAATTGGCCGAAGCGGTCCGGAGCGATGCTCTCGGTTTGGAACGCCGCCGGCGCGGAGGCCTGGATCGGCGGCATGGGCGCAGATACGGAAAGCGATGCGGCATGGGGCTCCGGAAGAGGTTGTCCGCCGACCAGCAGACGGGCGCTCGACATCAGCGCCTGGCGCTTCTCGGTCGGCATGTGAGCGATCTGGGCCGCCACGGCAAGCAGCGCAGCGCAACCGCACACGAGCTTCACTCCACTCATAACCCCGTCCCGCGATGTTGCACGCGGGAACCTAGCTGCGGAGTCGATGGACCATCGTTAAGCGGAGTGCATCGTCGGCGGCTTAAACTCCACCATGGTAAGCATCGCGCCAACACGTTCCGTTGAAACCGATGCAATTCAGCGTGTCATGACGGCGTCGATTTCGGCCGCGGTCGGGATGGACGGCTGCGCGCCGGGCCGGGTGCAGGCCAGGGAACCCGCGACCGTGCCTCGCCGCAGCGCTGTGGCGAAAGGCAGGCCGGCATCGAGCGCCGCCGCGAAGGCGCCGACGAACGTGTCGCCGGCCGCGGTCGTATCGACGACCTCGACCTTCGGAGACGCGGCGCGATGTTCCGTACCTTCGAACCAGCCCACCGCACCTTCGGCCCCGAGCGTCACCACCGTGGCGGTCCCAAATCGTTCGGCCAGGAGCTTCGCCAGCACCTCGTGATTCGTCAGGAGGCCGAGATCATGGGCCAAATGAGCCGCTTCGTGCTCGTTCAGCACCAGCACGTCTATGCGCTCGAGGAACTGATCCCTGATTCGTCCCGACGGTGCCAGATTCAGGACGACGCGACATCCCCGACCCTTGGCGATGACTGCCGCCCGTTCGCTTTCCTCATCAAGCACTTCACGCTGCAGCAGCAGGATATCGGCGTCGTGCATCGGCACGGTGTCGAGTTGGGCTCCCTTTGCCCGGCCGTTGGCGCCGGCCGCGACCGTGATGGCGTTCTGTCCTTCGGCATCGACCGCGATGAAGGCCGCGCCGGTTGGCTGATCGAGATGGCTGACTCCGGTCAGATCGACGCCTTCCGCGAGCAGCAGCGACAGCGCCGTGTCGGCGAAAGCGTCGAGCCCGGTGGCGCCCACGAGCGCCACCTTGGCGCCTGCCCGGCGCGCCGCGAGGGCCTGGTTGGCACCCTTGCCCCCCGGAATGCGTGAATAGGATTGTCCCAGCACGGTCTCGCCAGGCTTGGCGATCCGCTCCACGTGGGTCACGAGGTCGAGGTTGATCGAACCGAACACGACGATCACGCCGGCCCTCCTGAATTGCGATCGCTGGCGAAGTCGCGGACCGCCTCCGTCAGGGCGCGGGCGCGCCGCCCAACCTCGTGCGGGGTCACTCCCGGGGTGTAGAGGGAGGATCCGATGCCGAATCCGTGCACGACGCTGCCGGCCCAATCCTTGACCGTTTTCGCCGAAACGCCGCCGACGACGATTAGCCGAACCTTGGGCAGCACGGCCGCCATGGCCTTGGCCACCGCCGGCGTGACGAGTTCTCCGGGAAAAAGCTTGAGCGCGTGGGCTCCCGCCCCGAGCGCAGCGAAGGCCTCGGTCGGGGTCAGGCAGCCGGGTAACGACACGAGCCCGCGCTCGCGGGTTCGCCGGATCACGGCCGTGTCGGTGTTGGGCGAAACGATGATGTGACCACCGGCCTCGGCGACGGCGTCGATGCTTTCGACGTCGAGCACCGTGCCGGCACCGATGCTGGCGCGCTCGCCGAGAGCACGGGCGAGCGCCGCAATACTGTCGAGCGGCCGCGGCGAATTCAACGGCACTTCGAGAATGCGGACTCCGGCATCGACCAGGGCATGGCCGATCGGCAGGGCTTCGTCCGGCTGGAGCCCACGCAGGATGGCCACGATCGGCATGGCGGCGAAAGCGCGATCGAAATGCTCTTGGAACGTTGGATCATCATGCTTCAAGTCAGGTCCTCGCCGAGATGATCCGATTGAGGCCCGCCAGCGTCGCCGTGGCGGGATCGACGAAGCTGACCTGAAGGCCGCGACGTTCCAGACCGCTTCGATATACGCTCAACTGGGGATCGGACGCCACGAGATGCACCGATGCGGGATGGCCGAACAGCTCGGATGCGCCAGCCATCTCGGCTTCGATGAGCAGGCGGGACAGAAAAGGACGGACCGCGCGGGGCGACATATCGCCTGCCAGGACGCGCGTTCGTGCCTGGAACAGAGCTCGGGTCAACCCGCCGCCGGCGCGTGCCGCCTCGGTGGCCTCCGTCTGTCCGGCTTCGGGAGCGTCGGGTTCTTCGGCGAGGCGCGCCACGAACGAGCCGGACAGGGCCGCGTAAAGCTCGCCCGTGATGAAGGAGGCGAAGCGCGTCATCCGTCCGCCCGCCATCTCGACCCACTTGCTGTGGGTTCCCGGCAGGCAGATGAGTCCGTCGTCGATGCCGGTGCCGAACACCTGCGTTTCCTCGCCGCGCATGACGTCGTAGCTGCCGTCTTCCCAGCGCACGTCGACCCCCGGCACGACGAAGGCATCGCGTTCGAGGCCGTCGATCCGGGTCAGCTGCGCCGCCATCTCCGAGAGCCCGCAAGGGCAGTGCAGGTAGGGCGCCTCGACCCAGCCGTTGCGGCTGCCGACCATGCCGGCCATGACGACCGGCAGGGCCGGGTACGCCTCCAGCCAAGCCGCGCAGGCCGCCCGCAGCGCGGCCGGGAAGCCACCCGGGGGAACGCTTTGCACCCCGGAGTCGGACCGCGCATGTGCGATGACGGCGCCGCCGGCATCGACGAGGCTCGTGCGCAGCCGCGTCGTGCCCCAATCGACCGCGATGAAGCGCGGTTCCGGCGAAGCCATGGCGGGTCAGACCCAGCCGCCGTCGACCACATATTGCTGGTTGGTGCAGGCGCTCGCCTCATCGGAGGCGAAGAACAGCGTCGCCCGCGCCACTTCGTCGGGCTGCAGGCGGCGCTTCAGGCATTGGCGCTGCATCAGCTCCTTCTCGCCGTCCGGGTTCATCCACAAGGTCAGCTGGCGCTCGGTCATGATCCAGCCCGGTGCAATGGCATTCACGCGGATATTGAATTGGCCGTAGTCGCGGGCGAGCGACCGGGTGAGGCCCAACACCGCCGACTTGGCCGCGGTGTAGACCGCCATGCCGCCCTGTCCGGCCATCCAGGATACGGAGCCGAAATTGACGATGGAGCCGCCGCCCGCCGCCTGCATGTCGGGCAGCACCGCCTGCGCGGCGAAGAACTGGTGGCGTAGGTTGACGGCGATCCTGTCGTCGAAATAGTCCGGCGTAACCTCGGGCGTCGGATGGCGCTCGTCGTGCGCCGCGTTGTTGATCAGGATGGTGATCGGCCCGAAGTCATCGCGCACCGCGGCGACGCCGCCGCGCAAGGCTTCGATGTCCTTGAGGTCGGCGTGGACGAACCGGACGTCGTGGCCGGCATCGGTCAGTTCGGACGCCAGCTTCTCGGACGGCGCGTCGGCGATGTCGAGAAAGCCGACCTTCGAGCCTTGCTCGGCAAAGCGCCGGGTGATTGCCGCCCCGATGCCGCTGCCGCCGCCCGTGACGAGCACGGTCTTGCCGCGCAGGCTGGGATAGGTGGCGATCTCGGAACCCATGGCGTCCTCCTCCATTGCGTTGGCTATGCGCTTCGCTGAGCGCCCGTTCGTGTAGCGTGTCGATGCCGGAGGAGCAATGCGAAGGCGGGCTCAGGCGCGAACGGGTCCAACGCATCTTCGAACCGCGCAAACGCATGGCCGGTATGGGATCAAATGGGTGGGGCCGACCCGAAGAAGAGTTTATACGATCGGAATTCGTCGCTGCGGGACCGCTAGGCCTGAAGAATTGGCGACCCATGACGCCAACCGCACGCCAGGAATCACGATCGCCTTCATGTCGCCTACCACTTCGCACGGCTCGAAGACACCTTCCGAGTCGCGAAATTTTCGTACGATAGCTCTCATCATCGCCAGCGCCATGTTCATGGAGCAGCTTGACGCGACGGTGCTGACCACCGCGCTGCCCACCATGGCCCGCGATTTCGGGGTCACGGCGCCGAGCATGAGCGTGGCGCTCACCTCCTACCTGCTGAGCCTCGCGATCTTCATTCCGGCCAGCGGCAGGATCGCGGACCGGTACGGATCGCGAAAGGTGTTCCGGGCCGCCATCGTGGTCTTCGTCATCGGTTCGATCCTGTGCGCCCAGGCGCCGAGCCTGCCGCTGCTGGTCGCCGCGCGAGCCTTCCAGGGGCTCGGCGGGGCCATGATGATGCCCGTGGGGCGCCTCGTCCTGCTGCGCAGCGTCGAGCGCCGCGATATGGTTTCGGCCATGTCCTGGCTGCTCGTACCCGCCCTGATCGGGCCGATCATCGGGCCGCCGGTCGGCGGTCTCATCGTCACCTACCTGGATTGGCGCTGGATCTTCTACATCAACGTGCCGATCGGCATTCTTGGTGCCGTTCTGGTCACCCGGTTCATCGCCGATGTGCGAGGCGACAGGCCGGAGCCCTTCGATGCCTCCGGCATGCTGCTTTCGGGAGCAGCGCTCTGCTGCTTGTTCTTTGGCTTCGAACTGACCAGTCGGGCGGGCGAGGGTATGCCGGCGCTCCTGCTCCTCGCGGCCGGATCGGTGTTCGGCGCGATCTACATCGGCCACGCGCGTCGAACCCGCGATCCGATCCTCGACCTGTCGCTGATGCGGCTTCCGAGTTTCGGGAGCGCGGTCATCGCCGGAGCCTTGACGCGGATCACGCAGGGCGCTCACCCGTTTCTGCTGCCTCTGATGCTGCAGCTCGAGTTTGGGCTCTCGGCCGTGCAGAGCGGCACGATCGTCATCGCCACAGCCCTGGGTTCGCTGGTGATGAAGGCCATTGCGCCGCGCGTGCTTCGGCGCTTCGGCTTTCGGAGCAGCCTGATCGTCAACGGCGTGATCGCCAGCGGCGGCTATGCGATTTGCGCCGCCTTCCGGCCGGATTGGCCTTACGGAGCCATATTCGCGGTCTTGCTGTGCTGCGGCTTCTTCATGTCATTCCAGTTCACGGCCTACAACATCGTGGCTTTCGACGAGGTACCGGCGCCGCGGATGAGTGCTGCGACGAGCTTTTACACGACCTTTCAGCAATTGATGCTGTCGGTCGGCATCTGCGTCGCCGCGACAGCACTGCAAGGCTCCATGCTGGTCCGCCATCACGCGAGCCCTGCGCTGCAGGATTTCTCGGCGGCCTTCCTGACCGTGACGGCGATCTCGACCCTGGCGACCATTTGGAACACGCGCTTCAGCGCGGGCGCGGGCGCCGAAATCAGCGGACATCGGCTCAAGAAGCAATCGGCGTCGGCGCTCGGCGAAGCCTACGACCGGGCGTAGTCGGCCTGATCGAGCCCTCCTGAACGTGAATGGCGGCAGCTGTGCTGGCTTTCGGGCAAGTCCTTCAGAAGCAAACGCCATCCGGGCCGAGTGCCGCGACCGGCACGCGCTACCTAAACCGGACCCGTCATGCGCTCGCTACACACAGAGTCTGTCACTTCCCAAGTGCCGCATGCTCTCGTATAAGGTCACACACCTCGCCAGTGTCAGGTGCTGGCCGAGCGACAAGATGGAAGCGGCTAAGCCTCTGAAATCGGGGGCTATGCGGGCGTAGTTCAATGGCAGAACGGCAGCTTCCCAAGCTGCATACGAGGGTTCGATTCCCTTCGCCCGCTCCAACACTTAGCATCCGCGTTCCTCGGAACGTTCCCCAATTCCTGGGGAACGGGTTCACGTTCAGCGATCGTGCCAACCGTGAAAACCGAGACGGGGTTGCCGTCCTTGTTCCCCTCGAGGTCGGGGCCGCCAAAGCCATTCGTATCAACGTGACGATCGTACCCGCTGGTTGTCCCCCACTCATCCGACCGCAATCCCACGATCCTCCGCGAATTACCAAGAACGAGCTCAGACCCCGGGCGGATTCCCCTCCAGATCACCCGGCAGTCTTCCCATTTTGGGGTGTTGACCTGGCGAGAGATGTCGTTCTCATGAAGCCTCGTCCTCTGAGCGACTTCCCCGCAAAAATCTCCGCAGTTCAAAAGGAGCAGGACAGTGCAACCTACAACAGCGACGTGTGGCAAATGCGGCCTGAAGGCAGAAATCAACGAGCTCCCCGGGAACCGGCGTTCTGCCGCGGTTCCAACGGAAAAAATGCGAGAACAATGCGTTTTGGCGGACTCGGTTTCCTCCGGTACGGAATGTAAGTATCTTCAAGAAGCGATAGTGGAAGCACTGAGTTCTCAACGCGGCGGTAGATGACACGGCGTCGTCGATGCCACGGCCGACTGTCACTGGATGGTGCTGACCCGCCGCGCCGAGCCGACGGAAGATCGGCAACAAGAAGCGCTGGCCGGGATCGTACGCGATGGCGATGCAATCGGATGACCGTGCGGTGGTTTGTGAGCCGGGTGTTCTTGGATCGTCGGCGCCCTGCCGCATGGCGGCCACCTGCCTGCGCGCGCCGCTGGGATGTGTGTGAGGCCGCATGAGTCGCCTGTTCGAGCCGCTGCGTCTTGGCGAGCTTCGTCTCGACAACCGGATCGTCATCGCGCCGATGTGCCAATATTCGGCCAAGGACGGCGCTGCGAGCGATTGGCACATGATCCATCTCGGCCATCTCGCCTTGTCCGGGGCCGGCCTGATGATCCTTGAAGCAACGGCAGTCTCGCCCGAGGGGCGGATCTCACCGGAGGACCTCGGCCTTTATTCCGATGCCGACGAAGCGGCTTTGGCCCGCGTGCTCACGGCCATCCGGGCTTACTCCCCCATCAAGGTGGCCGTGCAGCTTGCCCATGCGGGTCGCAAGGCATCAAGCCGCCCGCCCTGGGACGGGGGAACCCAGATCCGTCCGAACGAGCCCATGGGCTGGAAGACGGAAGCGCCGTCGGCGGTGCCGCATGCGGCCGAGGAGGACGCGCCGGTGGCGCTCGACCGGGCCGGACTCGAGCGCGTTCGCGGCGACTTCGCCAAGGCGGCCCGGCGTGCGGCGAAGCTCGGCCTCGACGGCATCGAAATCCATGGGGCGCACGGCTACCTGCTGCACCAGTTCCTGTCGCCGATCGCCAACAAGCGCGACGATGCATACGGCGGCAGCCTCGAAAACCGGATGCGCTTTCCGATCGAGGTGTTCGACACCGTGCGAGCGGTTTTTCCGGCCCAGAAACCGGTGTGGATGCGGATCTCCGCGACCGACTGGGTCCCGGGCGGCTGGGACATCGACGGGACGGTGGCGCTGTCGAAGGCACTGAAACCGCGTGGTTGCGCCGCGATCCACGTCACGACGGGCGGCGTTTCGCCCGACCAGGCGATCAAGCTCGCGCCCGGCTACCAGGTGCCCTATGCGGCACGGGTCAAGGTCGAGGTCGGTTTGCCGACGATCGCGGTCGGTCTCATCACCGAGCCGGAACAGGCGGAAGCCATCATCGCCAACGGCGAGGCCGACGCGGTCTCGCTGGCGCGAGCCATGCTCTACGATCCGCGCTGGCCCTGGCACGCCGCTGCCAAGCTCGGGGCCCGCGTCAGCGCGCCGAAACAATATTGGCGCTCCCAGCCGCGCGAGTTCAAGGACCTGTTCGAGGGCGCCAGCTTCGGCCAGCGATGATGCGGGTCGGCGCCGCGCTCACTCGGCCATGATCGGCTTCTTCGGCGGCAGTACGAGGTCGCTTTCGAGCAGGGCGAAGAGGATATGATCCTGCCAGCGTCCGTTGATTCGCAGGTAGGACCGGGCATAGCCCTCGCGCCTGAAGCCGACGCTCTGGAGGAGCTGCATCGAGGCCGCATTGTGCGGCAGGCAGGCCGCCTCCAGCCGATGCAGCCGCAGCGACGAGAACACGAAGCCCGTCGCGGCCCGCACGGCTCGGCTCATATAGCCGCGTCCGGCATGAGCTTCGCCCATCCAGTAGCCGAGGGTGGCGGTCTGTGCGACGCCGCGGCGTATCTGACCGATCGTCAGGCCACCCAGCATGACATCGTCGTCGCGAAACACCAGGAACGGGTAGGCCTCGTCGCGGTTCATTTCCTCGGCATGCAGGCGTAGCCGCCGACGGAAGGCAGCGCGGGTCAGATCATCCGATGGCCAGACCGGCTCCCAGGCAACCAGAAAGGAGCGGCTCCTTTCGCGCAGCATGGCCCATTCGTCGAAATCGCGCATCTCGGCCGGCCGCAGATAGACGGCGTCGCCGCGCAAAACGGTGGCGGCGTCGTAGGACGGCCCGAGCCGAAACAGCGCCATGTCAGGCCCCCCGACGAAGGCCGAGCCGCTCCGCGATGCGGTTCGGCGTGAGGACGGCTTTCACCGGTCCGACCGCCGACACGGTCGGAGCCGTCGCCAGCATGGCGGCCCCGACGCGCCGGGCATCCGCCACCGTGATCGCATCGATCTTGCGCAGGATCTCACTCGTTTCGAGGACGCGCCCGAACGCGAGATGCTGGCGAGCGATCTGTTCGGCGCGGGCGCTGGAGGATTCGAGGGCGACCAGCAGGGACACTTTGAGCTGCGCCTTGGCCCGCTCGACCTCTTCGTCATCGAGCGTTTCCGTCGCCTCGGCGAGGCAATCGAGCGCCACCGGCATCAGTTCGGCGACGTTGCGGGCCGAGGTCGCGGCATAGAACCCGAACAGGCCCGTGTCGGCATAAGCCCAATCGAAGGAGTTGATCGAATAGGCGAGGCCGCGCTCCTCGCGCACCGTCTGGAACAGCCTCGATGACATTCCGCCCCCGACCGCATGGGAAAAGATATGCGTCGCGTAATGGTTCGGGTCATGGAACGACGCTGCCTCGAAGCCCACCACGATATGGGCCTGTTCGAACCGCCGCCTCACCCGGACGTCGCCGCCCGTATAGCGCGCCGCTGGTGCCGGAGTTCCGGGCTCCTGGCTTAGACTGTCGAGCCGCTCGGCGGCCTCCTCGACGAGACGGTCATGGTCGACGGCGCCAGCCGCGGCGATGATGGTGGTGTCCGCACTGTAGCGGCGGGCCAGAAAGCCGGCTACGGCCTCGCGGCTGAAGGACGAAACCCCGGTGGGCGTGCCCAGGATCGGCCGGCCGATGGATTGTCCGGGATAGGCGGTGGCCGTGAAGAGTTCGAAGACGAGATCGTCGGGCACGTCCTCGACGGCGCCGATCTCCTGCAGGACGACCTCCTTCTCGCGTTCGACTTCCGCCGAATCGAAAGTGCTTTCTGTCAGGATGTCGGCCAGAATATCGAGCGCGAGGCCGGTGTCGGCGGCCAGCACGCGAGCATAATAGGCAGTCTGCTCGGTCGAGGTTGCCGCGTTGAGCTCGCCCCCCGCGCCTTCGATCTCTTCGGCGATGCGGCGGGCGGAGCGTCGCCGCGTGCCCTTGAAGGCCATATGTTCGAGGAAGTGGGACAATCCGTGTTCGGCCTCGGTCTCATGGCGCGAGCCGATCCCGACCCAGATGCCGAGCGATGTCGTCTGCAGATGCGGCATGTCGTCGGTCATGACGCGCAGCCCCGAGGGCAGGGTGGTGATCGCGACCGTCACGCCTGGACCCCGCCGTCCCGTCCC
>JBBPYT010000340.1:0-6759 GCA_038199665.1 Hyphomicrobiales bacterium | reverse complement strand
GACCGCCGTGTAGACGTTGGCCAGTGCGAAAGACCCGATCTGCTGGCCATCCAACGTGAAGGCGATCGACTTGATGACGGACGTCCCGGCATCGATGCCGATCAGGATGTCGCGTTTCATGCGGGCTCGAGCCCGTGCGCGAGAGCCACGCCCGTGTCCGCATCAAACAGCTGCAGATCCTGCGGCGCGAAATCATAAGCCACCGCTTCGCCCGGCATCGTCCTGATCCGCGTGGCGGAGACGCCGACGAGCAATTTCCCCGCGACTTCCGCGGCCACATGGGACTGATCGCCCAGCCATTGATTGGACACGACCTTGGCGCTGAACGGCCCGGTGCCCATTGCCACCTTGTGCGGCCTGACGCCGACGACGACCTTGCTGCGCGAGCCGAGCACGGAGCGCCAAGGGGCGGGCACGCCCGCGCCGCCGAAATCGAGCGAGGGGCCGCCGTCGATGTCGAGCACCGTAACCCCGCCTCTGGGCGTCACATGGGATTCGAAGACGTTCATCGGCGGCTCGCCGATGAAGGTGGCGACGAAGAGGTTGGCGGGGCGGGCTTTCAGATCCTTTTCGCTGGCGAACTGCTGCAGCACCCCGCCTTCCATGACGGCGATGCGATCGGCGAGGGCGTTGGCCTCGGTCTGGTCATGGGTGACGAAGATCGCCGTCATCTTGTTCTCGTTGAGCAGGTTCTTGATGCGGCCCCGCAAAACCGAGCGCAATTGCGGTTCGAGCTGGCCCATGGGCTCGTCGAGCAGATAGAGATCCGCCTTGCGCACCAGTGCGCGGGCCAGCGAGGCCCGCTGCTGTTGCCCGCCGGAGATCGACAAGGGATAGCGGTCGAGGATGGGTTCAATTTCGACGAGTGCCGCGATATCGGCCACGCGCTTGGCGGCCTCGGTGCGGGACACGCGCGTGCTTTTCAGGGCGAAGGCGATGTTCTCCCGCACGGTCAGCGGCGGATAAAGGGAATAGCCCTCGAACGCCATCGCGACGTTGCGACCGGACGGCGGCAGATTGTTGATCGAGCGGCCTGCCAGCGAGATGGTGCCGGAGGAGGCTTCCTCGAAACCCGCGATCATGCGGAGCGTCGAGGTTTTTCCGCAGCCCGAGGAGCCGAGGAGCGCGACGATTTCCCCGTGCCCCACGTCCATGTTCAGGGACTTCACCGCATGGACGGGCGTCTTACCGCGTCGATGATACAGTTTGTTGAGGTCTCTGAGGGCGAGAGTCGCTGCCATTTCAGGCCCCTTTGACCGCGTCCGCGATGAGCGCCTCAGGGGCACCGAGGCCCGCCACCGGGGGATCGCCTGCCGAGCGCTGCAAGCGTGTGCCGCTCGCGGCCTCGAACAACAGGATCGAATTCGGGTCAAGGCGGAGATAGGCCCGGCCGGTGGTCCGGCCGCCGATCGGCGGTTCCGTGGCGGAGGCCAGGATCTCCTGACCGTCCAGCGTCTTCATCAGCAGAACCAGACGTTCGTTGAGCGGCGTGGACGCCAGGAGATCGACCGGGATGGTCTCGGCCGACTGTTCTTCCTCGACTGTGAGATCATCGGGCCGCAACCCCAAGATGCAGCTTTTGCCGGCCGCGGCCTCGAAACCGGCGCCGAGATGCACGCGGGTATTGGCGATCGTCACCGTGGTACCGACCCCGTTCCGGGCCGGTTCGACGGGAAGCAGGTTGATCGTGGGATCGCCGAACAGGCGCGCGATGTCGACCCTGGCGGGCTGGTCGTAGACGACTTCCGGCTTGTCGATCTGCACGACGCGCCCGCCCAGCATCACCACGATCCGATCCGCCAGCGCCATGGCTTCCCTATAGTCCTGCGTCACGTAAAGCACGGCGGAACCGGAGCGACGCAGCAGGCTGGGCAATTCCAGGCGCATTTCGTAGCGGAGCTTGGCATCGACGTTGCGCAGCGGGTCGTCGAGCAGCAGGATCTTGGGACTGGCCACAAGCGCGCGGGCCAAGGCGGTCCTCTGCTTCTGCCCGTTCGACAGTTCCTTCGGCATATGACCCATGACGTGGGTGATTTTCAGCATCTTGGCGACGGCGTCGACGCGAGGCTTGATCGCATCCGGCCCCGCGCCGGTCGCCGTCAACCCGGTGGCGACATTATCGTAGGCGGACATATGCGGGAACAGGGCGAAGTTCTGGAAGGCCATGCCGACCCCGCGCACCTCCGGACTGTCCTGCGTGACATTGCGGCCGCCGATGCGGACTTCGCCGCTTTCCGGTTCTTGGATGCCGGCGATGATCCGCAGCAGGACGGTCTTGCCCGCGCCCGACGGGCCGAAGACGGCAACGATTTCTCCGGCATCGACGTGAAGCGAGAGATCATCCACCGCCTTGCCGGTTCGGAAGCTCTTGGTGACGTTCCTGAGTTCGAGCTGAGACATGATCAGCCTTTCACGGCGCCGAGCGACAGGCCTTCGACGAGGTAGCGTTGCGCGTAAAGGGCCAGAAGGAGGGTCGGGGTGGCGGAGAGCACGATGGCGGCCGCAATCTGCCCGTATTGGATGCCGGAGGCCGTGACGAAGGCCAGGGCACCCACCGTCACGGGCTGCTTGTCGGCCGAGGCCAGGATCAGCGCGAAGACGAAGTTGTTCCAGCAGAAGATGAAGGACAGGAGTCCCGCCGCCGCAATGCCCGGCCCGGCCAGCGGAATGGCGATCCGGGTCAGCGTCTGCCACCAGTTGTGGCCCGAAACCCGGTAGGCGCTTTCGATGTCCGGGCTGATATCCTCGAAATAGCCGCGCACGATCCATAGGATCAGTGGAAGAGCGATCAATTGATACACCCAGATCAGGCCCACATAGGTGTCGTTCAACCCGATCTCCTGGAAGTAGAGAGAGAGCGGCAGCAGAACCAGCAAGGGTGGGGCGAAGCGGAACGACAGCAGCGTGAAGGCAATGTCCTCGCCGAGGCGGAACTTGAACCGGGCGAACGCATAAGCTGCGGGCACGCCGAGGATCAGCGCCAGCACCACCGACGCCGTGGACAGGATCACGCTGTTCAGCAGGTTGTGCATGAAGGGGATGTCGAGCGAACCCGCGCTGGTTTTGAGCGTGCCCGAAATCAAGGCCTGGTAATTGCTGAGCGTCGGCGAGAAGAAGAGGCTCGGCGGGATGCGCAAGATGGTTTCGTTGGTCTGGAACGACATGAGAAAGATCCAGACGATCGGGAACATGAAGAAGATCACGACGAGCGCGAGAGCGATCCCCTTGAGGACGCGGGCGAGGGGGGTAGAATGATCCATGACGCCGCTGGCCTGTCAGGCGTGGCCGTGAGCGCGTTCCCGCAGCTTCAGCCAGTTCTTGATGAAGATGTTCGAGAGGAAATATGTGATGGCCCATAGGATCATCAGCAGCGCGGCCGATTTGCCGACATTGGTATACTGGAAGAATTGCAGGTAGGCCTCGACCTGGAACACCATCAGCTTGTTGCCGGGGCCGCCTTGCGTCGAAGCATAGATGATGTCGAACTGCTGGATCGAGTCAAGCAATCGGAACAGCACGGCCGTGATGATGTAAGGTGTGAGCATCGGCAGCGTGATGCGGAAGAACACGAAGCTCGTCGGCACGCCGTCGAGCGCCGCGGCCTCGAAGGGCTGGGGTGGCAGGGACCTCAGTCCGGCCAGCAGCAGGATCATCATGAAGGGCGTGTAAACCCAGGTATCGACCAGAACCACGGTGAAGAGCGCCGTCGTGGGGCTCGATGCCCAGCGAAAATCCGAAATGCCGACGAGGCTCACCACGTACGACAGTACGCCGAAATTCGGGTTGGTCATCAGCTTCCACATCAGCGCCGCGATGGCCGGCGCCGTCATCAGCGGCAAAAGCAGCATGATCGAGATGAAATTATGGATCCGACTCTGCTTGCGCAGCAAAAGCGCGATGCCGAGCCCGAACAGCAACTCCACGACGACGGTCAGGACCGTATAGGCGAGCGACACCCAGACTGTATTCCAGAATTCGCCATCGCTGAGGAAATCGAGATAGTTGCCGAACCAGATGAAACCCTTCAGGCCCGGCAGGTTCAGCCGGTAGCGCAGCATCGAATAATAGACCGCCGTGACGAAAGGGACGAGCACCGCGACGCAGACCAGCAGCGCCGGCAGGCTTAGAATATAGGGCAGGGCGCGCCGGAATGCGGGCGAACTTCCGCGCCGTGGCGGAACGGTGTCGGCGGTCAGGGCCATGGAGACGCAACCCGCATCAGGTTTGAATCGAGCAAGAGCGGAAGTGGCGCGCGGTCCTGTGCAAAGGGCCGCACGCCCGGTCGCGGCTCCGGCTCAGCCCAGGCCCGCATCCTTCAGTTGCTTGTCGGTGCTGGCCGCAAGCTTGTCCAGGCCCTCGTCGACGGGGATCTCCTTCGAGACCATCTGCTGCAAGGTTGCCGCCCACTCGGTCGTGAGATCGAAGAAGAGAGGCTGGGGCGTGAAGTAGATCTTGGCTCCGGGCGCCGAGGCATCGAGCTGCTCGATGTAGCCGGGGTAGCTCTTGGCAATCTTGTCGCGCCATTCCTTGTCGTCGGCGACCGACTTGCGGACCGGATTGACGAAATCCATCTTGCGCGCCCCGAACAAGTCATGCTCGACGGAGGAGGCCCATTGCAGGAAGTACCAGGCGGCATCCTTCTGCTTGGAGAAGCTCGACATGGCGAGCGACCAGATCCAGACGTTCGGCGTAGGTGCCTTGGCGGCCGGATTCGGAGCGAAGGCATGATAGCCCATGTTGTGGGCTTCCTTGTTGTCGCCGCCGTTCTCGAAATAGCCGAGGATGTCGGCATCGTAGATCATGCCCGATGCGCCCGCGCCGAGATCCGTGCCGACCTGGTACCAAGTGTAGGTGGCCCAGTTCTTCGGGCCCGAGTCCTGGATCATCTTGACCCATTGGGCGTGGAACGCCTTCGATTCCTTGGTGTTCATGGCGGCCTTCAGCTTGCCGTCCGTCACCGTGAAGTCGCGCTGGCCGAAGTTGGTGTAGGCCGACAAGAAGCCGGGATGGATCGTCGCCCAAGAGCGTGAACCGCGCACGCCAATGCCGTAGGGGCCACCCGCATCTTTCTGGAACTTCGCCGCGGTCTCCATGAGTTCGTTCATGTTGTTCGGCGGCTTCATGCCGAGCTTGTCGTACATGCGCCTGTTGTAAGTGATGCTGTTGAGCTCGTAGCCCCAGGGAATGCACCATTGCTTGGCGTCGGCCGAGCCGAGGGCCGCGCCGGGAACGCCGTTCCACGCGGTCGAGGAGCGCAAGCCGGGAAGGACGTCATCCCACTTGTAGCCGGGATTGGTCTTGCTGGCGTCGGCGATCCAAGGCTTCAGGTCTTCGACCCAGCCGGCCGGGCCATAGGTCCAGGTCATGTAGGCGCCGGTCATGAAGGCGTCGTACTGGTCCGACTTCGACGACAAGGCTGCCGTCACTTTGTCGAAATACACGTCTTCGGGGAAGATGTCGTAAGTGACGTTCATTCCGGTCAGGGTCTTGAACGAGTCGATGTCGGCGATCATCGCATCCGCGTAGGGGTGTTTGTTGAGGAGAAGCTTGATCGACTTGCCCTTATACTTCTTCCAATCGAAATCGGCAGCCATGGCCTGCGTCGATGCCATGCCCAGCAACGAATGCGCCGCCGCTGCGCCGATGCCGAGTCTGCCAGTGCGATCCAACAGCTCGCGCCGGCTCATCCGTCGCGCCGCGAATGCAGCGAAGAGGTCTTTTTCCTTGTCGTACATGTGCTGTCCTCAGCGTTTCCTTGAAAGGTTTCTTCTTGCGAGCTGGCGGCCCGGTCGTGCGAGCTGGCGGCCCGGTCGTCGCACATCGGAACCCGCGCGCTGGCGCCGGATCCCAACTCCACTGCCCTCCAACACTCGCTTTGGCGCTGCAGCAGATTGAAACACGATCTCGATCAAGGGATGGCCACAGTTTAGATGCCAAAACAAACGCGATCGGATGTGTCGAGTTACAAGCTTGTGGTGAGTTCAAAAAAAATTTCCTTGGGCAAAATTTTTCATGGGGGACAGGTCTCGTCAAGCGGATTCGATTGTGCGTCGCAGCAACCCTTTCGAACGTCGCAGGGCAAAAGCCGCGCCAGCGCCGCGGCCGTGACACCACCCCGTCGGGCCTTGTGGCGTCTGCGCGGCCTGTGTATCGGCGCGCCGAACTGGCTGCATAGCGAGGCGAAACTCGCCGCCCGTGGACCTAAGTGGGAGGATCCAACATGGCGAATGGCCCTTGCGTCAGCCGCGTTGCTGTCCACGACCTGTCTAGAGACGGCAGACACCACCGGGGCGAAACCGGAAATTCCGCTCGTTCCTCAGTGACAGCAGCCGTCATCTGGATCTAAACGCGCCCATCACCAGAGTGGATCATCGTCGCGTTTGCTAAGACAGTTTCGACAAGTTTACGCTGTGCGGCGCCCGTTCGTGTCGGGCTAAATAGAGCCCTTTGGGGCAGTGGGAGGACACCATGAAATCGATCTGGCTTGCGGCCGTGGCTACGAGTGCGTTGATGTCGGGTTCGATGGTTCTCGCGCAGAACGCGACGATCACCGAGCCCACCTCTGGCTCGGCCGACGCGACGATGAAGAAACTCGAGGATTTCAAGTCCACCGGCGCGCGGGGGATGGTCTCGATACCGCAGGGCGGCGACAAGGCCGAGGCGATCAAGAAAAACCTTGAAGCCATAAAGCTGCCACCAGGGTTCAAGATCAGCCTTTACGCGCTCGTACCCGATGCCCGAATGATCGCCGTCGGGCCG
>JBBPYT010000339.1:0-7155 GCA_038199665.1 Hyphomicrobiales bacterium | reverse complement strand
CGAAGGGATGCCCAGGTAGGAGCTCCGTCCCAAAACAAGGATCTGATCATTGAAGTACACCAGTTTGGTGTCCGAGAGATAAAGCGCGAACCCTCGTCCGACGAACATCGTTGCCAAGGTCGTGATGAAGGCGGCCACCCGCAGCCGCGTGATGATGAAGGCGTTGATCGCGCCGAAAAGCGTGCCGACGATCGCCGTGAGGGGGAATGAAACAAAGGCCGGTAAGGCTTTCAGATAAAGCCCAAGAACCGCGACGGAAACATACATGATGGCGCCGACCGACAGGTCGATACCCGCGACGAGCATCACGAAGGTCATGCCGACCGCCATGATCGCTATATGGGCCGATTGGATCAAGATGTTGACGAAGTTGGTCGCGGTAAGAAAGCGATCCGACATCAGGCCGAACGCGACGAGGAGACCGGCAAACAGGATGACGGGCGCATACTGAAGCAGAAGAAGGCGTATGCGGTGGCGGTCGACCATCAGACCGCCTCCAAGGAGCCGCTCAACAAGGCGGATTGCAGGATCGATTCTCGGTCGAACTCTGCCCGAGAGTGCGAGCCGCGGATTTCTCCGTGCGCCATGACGAGGATGCGATCGCACATCCCGATCAGCTCTTCGATCTCCGACGAGATGAACAAAATCCCGGTCCCCTGCGCACCGAGCTCGTTGATGAGCTTGTAAATTTCGTACTTCGCTCCAACATCCACGCCCCGCGTCGGCTCGTCCAGAATGAACACCCGAGGGGTGCGCAGCAGCCATTTGGCGATGACCACTTTTTGTTGGTTGCCCCCCGATAGGTGCTTGACGATCGTCTCGCGGAAGCCGCGTGCGTTGATCTGGACGGCTCGCCCGACCCTTTGAACGTCATCGCCGAGCCTTGTGCGCTGGACGAGCCGAAGCCAGCGGCTCGAATGTTCCGGCAGCGAGGGAAGGGCCACGTTATCTTCGATGGAGGCCTCCATCATCAGCCCTTCGGCTCGACGGTCCTCCGTCAGGAAAGCCATGCCCCGATCCATGCAGGCGCTCGGTGACAACGCCTTGAGCTTTTCGCCGCCAACGACGATATCGCCACTCTCGAAAGGATCGAGCCCGAACAGAATCCGGGCCATCTCGGAGCGCCCGGATCCCATGAGCCCCGACACGCCGAGGACCTCCCCCGGCTGAAGGCTGAATGAAATGTCCTTGACGACGCCTCTTTGGGTCAGCCCCCGAACAGCCAGGATCGGCGGGCCTTCGACGGGCTTCTTCGTACGCGGTGGAAACAACTGATCGATGGTGCGGCCGACCATCAGCGAGATCATCCGCTCGACCGTCATCCCGGCCTTGGCGGAAGCGTTCACGACATGCCCGTCGCGCAGAACGACGATCTGGTCGCACAGCTTCAACACGTCGCCGAGGATGTGGCTGATGTAGATGACGGCGATGCCCTTGCGCTTCAGGCGCTCGATGATCGCGAACAGGCGCTCCGTTTCGCGTGCCGTCAGCGAGGTCGTCGGCTCGTCGAAGATGATGATTCGGGCATCGGTGCTCAGCGCCTTGGCGATTTCCACCAACTGCCGTTCGCCCTGCGACAGGCGGCTCACGAGGGTGTTCGGAGAAAGGTCGAGATCGACTTCGGCGAGAAGCTCGGTAGCGCGCTTGTGGATGGCGCCGCGGTCGATCAGGGGAAGCCTGCCCATGCGCTTCGGAAAGCGTTCGATGAACAGATTCTCCATGATCGAGAGATTCTTGAAGACGTTCAGTTCCTGGTGGATGAAGGCAATGCCTTTGAGTTGGGCGTCGCGGGGGCTGCGCGGCTCGTAAGGCACGCCGTCGATGGTCATGCGCCCGCTATCCGGCTGGTGCACGCCGCCCAAAATGTTCATCGTCGTCGACTTGCCCGAACCGTTCTCGCCGACAAGGCCCAAGGTTTGCCGCGCCTCCAGGGTCCAGGAAATCTCGTGCAGGACCTCGACGCCAAAAAAGCTCTTGCAAAGGCCTTCTATGTGGAGGAGCGGGGCCGGCCCTGTGTGGCTCATCGATGCACCAAGAGCCGGTGACGCAAGGCGTCGATGATGGCCGCAAGGAGGATTACGCTTCCCTTCACGGCGAAAACCGAAAAAAGGCTTAGCCCAAGCAGTTGCAAGCTCTTGTCGATCACGGCGAGAAACAGAACGCCGAACAGGGTCCACAGGATCTTGCCCTTGCCTCCGAAGAGACTCACGCCGCCGATGACGGCGGCGCCGACGACATCGAGGAGAATGCGCTGGCCCAGAACCGGCGTCCCCGTCTCGAGACGTCCGGTGTAAAGAATGCTCGCGATGGCCGCGCACAAGCCCGAGACGACGAAGGCCCAAACGATCGTCCGCCGCACCGGCACGCCGGAGATTTCGGCTGCCCGGGGATTGGTTCCGATGGCATAAAGCCAGCGGCCGTAAACGGTCCTCGTCAGGGCCAGATGGGCGATGAGAGCAACCGTAGCCGCGACCGGGATGGCGAAGGTGACCCCGCCGATCACGCCGCCCTCTCCGATCCAGAGAAAGGCAGGCGGCAGGTCGCCGATGCTGCTGGCATCGGTCTGAAGCGTCGTGTACCAGAGCGCGGCGCCGCTGAAGAACATCATCGTCGTCAGCGTCACGATAAACGGCGGCATGCCCAACGAGGCGGTGCATAGGCCGTTGAACCAGCCGATTGCGACACCCACCGCCAGGAAGGCGAGGATACCTGCGAGTACTGCAAAGGGAGTACTCGCGAGATAGCCGCCTTCGCCCGTCATCATCGAGGCCCCGACGACGCTCGCCATGGCCAGGATCGAGGGCGCGGACAGGTCGATGCCTGCGATGATCAGGACGAAGGTTTGGCCGATGGCGACGACCAGGAGGGGAGCCATGGCGTTCAAACTGTCGAGCAGAACGGGCGCGCTGATGATGCTCGGAATGATCGGCACCATCGCAATGAAATAAACGAAGGTCAGAAGCAGAATGAAATATTCGGATAGGATAGCCCGCTTGATGGAGCGGCGCGCCCCCGAAACGGAGAGATCGCGCCCGACCTTTTCGGACGGAGCGTGAACGGGCGTCATGGCTTCATCGATCTGTTTGCCATCGACACGCGAGAGCAGCCAACGCTCCTGCAATGCCCTCGGGCGCCGAGCGCCCTCCGGCGTTCCACCCTGCCAAGGAGTAATGGCTTGTGAGCAATGGCTTGCCGCCTTCGAACCTTTGCTGTCGGGAAGCGGTAGAAGCGCTTCCCGCTGGATTGTTGGAGAGGTGGAACACCTCTAGGAGTTCTGCTTTTTCCAGACCGTGTAACCCCACATCTGATCCTGCTTCTCGGCCAGATTGGCTTGCGTGATGACGAAACCGGGGTCGAGCAGGAGCTTTTCAGGTTTCTTGCCGCCCCATAGGTCTTCGAAGGCCTGGAAAGCCATATCGACTTCGAGGAAGAGGTTTTGAACCCCGCAGGCGTCGAGATATCCGTCCTTCAGCCGCGCATAGGCGCCCTCATCGCCGTCGAACCCGCCGAAGATCACGTGACCTTGTTCACCGCGCTTATGCCACTTGTTCGCCGACTTCAGCACCTGCTCGATTTGCGGGTGCAGGAAGTCGGACGATGTTACGAGGAAGTTGACGTCCGGATGGGCCTGGATGGCGTTCGTCAAGCCGGCAAAAGCCTTGTCGGCATTCCATTCCGTCGCCACCCGGGCCACGACATCGACGACATCCTTGTTCTTGTTCACGACGTCGAAGAAGCCGTCCCTGCGCTGGATGGCATTCACGTCGCCAAGGTCGCCGACGAGCAGCACGGCCTGGTATTTGCCGCCTGCCTTCTTGGCTTCGTCGACCAAAAACTGAACTGTGCCCCCCATGATCTTGCGGTTGTCGGCCTGGATCGCCACCGAATAGGCGTCGCTCGCCGCAGGCGGCCGATTGAAATGCACCATCGGGATATTGGCCGCGTTGGCGGCCCGGATCGCCGGAATGACCGCCTTAGAATCGGTCTGAATGATCAGGATCCCGTCCACTTTCTGAGCGATCATCGCCTTGACCTGCTCGAACTGCTTGTTGTCGTCGAAGTTCGAGATGGCTTCGAGCGCGGTCCAGCCACGCTTCTTGCATTGGTCGCGCATGATATCGAGGCCGGTCACCCAAAACGGCGATACGAGGCTATCGAACAGCAGCGCGATCTTTCGATTCTGTTGTCCGTAGGAAAGACCGGGGAGAATCGAACTCGCCGTCGCGGCGGCCGCGGCAATGTTGAACGTGCGTCTGGTAATAAGCATTGCGTCCTCCCAAAACCCCTGCTCATGCAGGGTGCTGATTGCGGGTTTTCCGTCGCCAGCCGGAGCGCAACCACTCGTGTTGCGCCCCGAAACATCGTTTCGCCGCCGGGTCGCCGCAAACCTCGGCAGACCATCCGTCCGTGCCGATCGGCCAACCGGACCCGTGCGGACCGAGCCTCAATCGGGACTTAAGCTTCTGAGCCTGCCGATCCCCTGTGCCAGGCCTTGCTGGAACAGCGCAATATCCAGACCATAGACCATCGCTCGAAATCCTTTGGCCAGATAGTCCCGGCCCCAATCCTCGTCCGCCGCCAACACGCCAGCCACTTTGCCGTGACGACGAGCGGCCTCGACGATCCTGACCACCGCGCTGAGGTAGTCCGCGTGCTGGAACTGTCCGGGAATACCCATGAAGTTCGTCAGGTCGAAGTGCCCGAGCCAGACGCAATCCACACCCTGGACGGCCGCGATTTCGTTCACGTTCTGTAGGCCGACGGCGGTTTCGATCTGAGCGATCACAAACGTGCGCTGGTTGGCGGCCGCGATCTTGTCGACTACGGCTCCCCCTTCGTAGTCGTCATGGGCGACCCCGAAAGCCGCGCCGCGTCGGCCCATGGGTGGGTAGCGGGTGGCGGCAACGATGTCGCGCGCCTGCCCTGCCGTTTCCACCATGGGCACCATGATGCCCATGGCGCCCACATCGAGACAGCGGGATATGAAGTGCGTCTGCAGCGTGGGCACGCGCACCATCGGAACGATCCCGAGGCCTCGGCACCCCGCGATCTGGGATTTGATCACATCGATCCCGACCCCGCTGTGCTCCATGTCGAACAGGATGAAGTCGGCCCCTGCGGCCTTCACGATCTGCGGCATGCCGGGGGAAAAGAACTCGAAAATCATGGCGCCGAATGCGTGGCCGCCGGCGGCCAGGCGTCGCTTGACCGGATTGTCGCGCATGGAGAGACGGAGCCTCGAGGTTCAGCTTCTGCAGGGAAGCTGCGGTAGGACCGTCATGCTGTTATACCAGGCTCGGGCTTGTCAAGTGCGCTTGGCTGGTGTCTGGCTGCCGAACTGTTCGACTGTCCCGTGATTGGGCACGGCGACGCGAGCGGGTATGAGAAATCGCTTCCGTCTGCTGTGCATCATGGAGACCTTTAGGACCTGCTTGGACCGACGCCCCTTTGTCGAGGTTTGATCGTGCGCTACGCCACCCGCCTGAATTCCTTCGCAACCAGGCCCGAGCTCTTCAGGGGCTATGGGCCAGGCACAAAGCTCGCGCCGATCGAACTGCTGGAACGTGCCGCCACCGTTCGCGGCCTCACCGCACTCGATCTTAACTTTCCCGATCATCTCGCGGGCGAAACTGGGGGCGACATGGTCCGTCGTGCGGCCGACCTCGGGCTCGCCCTGAACGGTTTCGCCATGCGCTACTCCAGTGATCCGGGCTTCAAGGCCGGCGCCTTCACCAATCCTGAAGGTAGCGTCAGGCGTTCGGCGATCGACCTCACCAAGCGCGGAATCGACGCCTTGGCGGACGCGGGCGGCGCGTTGATGACGCTCTGGCTGGGCCAGGACGGGTTCGACTACCCGTTCCAATGCGATTACGCTGCTTTATGGGCCATGGAAATCGCGGGCATTAGGGAAGTCGCCGCGCATAATCCTGCGGTCGACATCAGTATCGAATACAAGCCCAACGAGCCTCGAGCCTTCAGCCTGATCGGCGATGTCGGGACGACGCTCTTGGCTATAGCCGAGGTCGGCGCTCCCAATCTGGGCGTTACCCTGGATTTCGCGCACGTGCTTTACGCCGGCGAACAGCCGGCCTTTGCGGCGGCGCTGGTCAAGGGACGAAGCCGCCTCCTCGGGGTTCATCTCAACGACGGCTACGGGGAACGCGACGACGGCCTGATGGTTGGCTCGGTTCATCCGGTCCAGACCCTCGAATTGCTGCTGCAGATCCGGCGCGATGGATACCAGGGCGCCATCTACTTCGACACGTTTCCCGACACGGCTGGCCTCGACCCGGTGGCGGAATGCGAAGCCAACATCGCGGCCGTCGAAGCGATGCTGAAGACGATCGAGGAGATCGACGGGGACAACCGGCTGGCAGAGGCCTTGCACAGGCAGGATCCGATCACCGCCCAGGCCGTGTTGCGGGGAATCATGCAGCGACAGACCGCGGCCTAGTGGTCGAAATCTGACGCTTGATACCCACCGCCCATGACCGCTTCCGACCCAACTCGGACGCATAGAAGGTCCGCTTGCGGATAGTCTGACTCAGGATCGGTGACCGAGCGTGGCCTGAAGCGGCCAGACAGCTTTGAGCACGGAGTTGATTGAAGCAGCAGTTGGGCCGCAGCTGCGGCCCGACCAACTGATCCGCGTTGCAAAATCAAGGCGACAGTATACGTTCTGAACGGTGACGCTGAAGATAGGGAAAGCGCCGTTGCAGCTGGAGAAGGTCCGCGTCACGAACTTCCGTTCAGTTGACGACAGTGAAGAGTTTTCGATTGACCCCGTGACCTGTCTCGTCGGCAAAAACGAGGCTGGCAAGAGCGCGATCCTCCTCGCACTTGCGGCGCTGAACCCTCATGCGGCCACGCCTGCGTTGTTCGATAACGAGCGCGATTATCCGCGCCGCCTTCTTACTCAGTACGAGGAACGTCACAAGGACGAGGAAGCCTTGGCGGTCTCGACCGAGTGGAGGCTATCGCGGGCCGAATTGACGCGGATCGAGCAGGCACTCGGCAAGGGCGCGGTTACTAGCCGGCCCTATTCACCGTAAGTACGGATGTCTGCTCTGGCTGGGAGCGCACGGTCTCGCGGGCACGCGGGTCCGGTCGGCGTATGATGCCGTCGGTCGATCTTTGGATGTTGATGCGGCGCTG
>JBBPYT010000338.1:0-13246 GCA_038199665.1 Hyphomicrobiales bacterium | reverse complement strand
GCCGTATTGCCAAACTCCTCAACCAATTCTCATCCACCGAATGCGCCAACTATCTCGTCAACTCAGGCTATGCGTCAGCCTAAAGTCATCAGGCTCTAAACCACGGGCCGATCGGCCCGAAACGCCGCATAGCGGCGGGCGATGACCTCGGCGATCACCGGCGCCGAATCGAGGGGCGTATAGCTCCATTGCTCGAGACGACCTTGCCAGCGCCGCACGGCCCCTACCTCAACCAGACGGTCGAGGTAGCGCGTAACCTTGGGATGGCCGCCACTGGGTTCGTAGACATGGACAGGCACGCCCGTGGCCGTGGCCTCTCCCACCATATTGGCACTGTCTCCGGTCACCACGATGGCGTCCGCATGGGCGAGAATCTGGATGTAGGGATTGGTCCCCTGCCCGTTCCAGACGAACGCCCTGCCGGCCTCGACGGCGGGCGCCAGGACCGTCCCGATCGCGGCGAGCGCCGCCGGTGGCGTGCGCCGCGATGGCGTGACCATGAGGCTCGCGCCGGCGGCAGCGAGGGTCGAGGCAATGGTGGCCAGGCATTCGATGTCGACCGGCTCGAAGGTGTGATTGACGCCCGGACCGCCGACCACCATGGCGACGCGCGGATGCGGCAATGCTGCCAAGCGTGGGTCTGGCGCGCTGCGCGCGTGCAGGAAGTCATCCGGACGAAGCCGGTGCGCGGGCGTCAGGGTCACGACGACGTTCTCACCACGCAGCCTGTCGTGTTCGGGAATCCAAATCACGTCGGCCGTGCCGAGCCCCGTATAGGGGTCCTTGACGAAGATCGTGAACGTCAGGCCGCCCGACGCGCGCTTCACACGGCGCAGATAGGGCACGGTCCGGCGTCCTGCCGCGATCGCGAGGTTGGGGAAGGGTGGCGCGATAGGGCTGCCGGGGCGCGCGGGCGCTTCACCCGGGTCCACAGGTCCCCAAGGGGAAGCCCAGGACCAAGGCGGGCGGGGCCTGACCATTCGGCGTTGCGGCTCAAGCCCAAGTTCATCGGTGATGCCGAGGCATTGAACCTCGTCACCGATCTTCCCATCGGTGATGAGCCAGGCCGTCGTTCCCCGCGGCAACCCATGAAACCGCAAGCTTCAGATGCCCATCTCGCGACGCAGCCAATAAGCGAAATGATGCGAAATCGACGCAATCCGCCGCTGGTCGATGTCGGGCAGATACCAGGCACCGCTGTAATTCGCATCGAGCGCCGAGAGAATCGGCGTGGCCGATATGACTCTTCCGCCCGCCGACACCAGTCCGGCACCCTCGAGATAATCGGTGTTGGCCGAGCCGCCGCGTCCCCGGTATCAATCGCCGGCGTAGGACGACAAGCTGATCGTGTGGATGCGGATCACCAGGGTTGGCGCTCGGGGGTCGCCCGGCGCCAGCCGATCCGCGAAGATCTGCCGGGCTTGCCCGCCGAGTTCCTGGCCGATCAACTCGGCAGTCGTCGGATTGCCGAGCGCCGCGAGCCGCGATGTATCCACCACGACAGCGCGGAACCGAAGCCCGGCCATCGCCTCGGGAGTGGGCGAAGGCGCCGCCCGCGCCCGCCCTGACAAAGCCGAAACTATGCCACCCGCCGCCCAGCCCATCAGTATCGCGCGGCGCGTCCAACCTTGCCGATCCATGGTCCCGCCCTCCCGATTCCGTGCGGCCTCAGCCGTCAGCCAGCCCGCTCTACTGGAACGCGACGTTGAGCACCTCGTAGCTCTTGCCGCCCCCGGGCGTGTTGACCTCGACGTTGTCGCCGGCCTTCTTGCCGATAAGGGCGCGGCCGGTCGGCGAGGAGATCGACACCTTGCCGTTCTTCACGTCCGCCTCGCTTTCGCCGACGATCTGGAACACCCTCTTTTCTTCCGTGTCCTCATCGATCAGCGTCACAGTGGCACCAAACTTTATCGTGCTGCCCGACAGCTTCGACACGTCGATCACCTCGGCGCGCGACAGGCGGTCTTCCAGGTCGGCGATGCGCCCTTCGTTCAACGACTGGGCTTCCTTGGCGGCATGGTATTCCGCATTCTCCGACAGATCGCCATGCGAACGGGCTTCCGAAATCGCCAGGATGATGCGCGGCCTTTCCTGCTGCTGACGCATCTTCAACTCCGCTTCCAGAGCGGAATGCCCCACAGCGGTCATCGGCACTTTGTCCATCTCGATTCACTCTCGTCATACAGCAGGATCGGTTTGTCCGCGATCGTTCCGCGGTGCCCAAGCCGATGGACCTGCTCGCCTTGCTAGTGCTGGAGCCCCGCTGCGGCGATGAGCTCCAGCGCTGCGAAAAGGTGGGATTCGAAACCGCGAATTTACACCCCGTGTCTTCTCCCCGAACACCCAACCTGGAACGTGGGGGTCAGGCAGTCGAACCCGCGACCTACACATCCCACCGACCGCGGAGAACGGCCATCGGGCCGCCGGGAGATTGCGGCGGCTCGCCGATCTCGCCCACGTTGCCCAACCGCTCTTTCAAGCAAAATAGTCCTGCAGGGCCCGGACTTCGAGATCCCCGCCAAGATAAGCTCTGATGCCCCTCGCCGCAGCGATCGCGCCCGCTAGAGTGGTGTAATAAGGCACCTTGTGCAAGAGGGCTGCCCGCCGGAGGTCACGCGAGTCGGACAGCGCGCGGGCGCCTTCCGTGGTGTTGATGACGAGCTGGATCCCGCCATTCTTGATCGCATCGACGACATGTGGCCGGCCTTCCGAAACTTTGTTGACCTTGCCGGCCGCGATGCCTGCGGCCTGCAAGGCGCGTAGCGTCCCGCCGGTGGCCTGGATCTTGAACCCGAGGTCGGACAGCTCCTTCATCGTGTCGAGGACGCGCGGCTTGTCGGCATCCTTGACCGACACGAAAACGGTGCCTGAGGTGGGGACCTTGGTGCCGCTGCCGATCTGGCTCTTGGCGAAGGCCAGGGCGAAGGAGCGGTCGAGCCCGATGACCTCGCCGGTCGACCGCATTTCCGGGCCGAGCACCGTGTCGACTCCGGGAAAGCGCGCGAAGGGGAACACGGCCTCCTTAACCGCCACATGCCCGAGCCGCACCGGCTCGAGCCCGAACCCGCGCAAAGGCTCCCCGGCCATGATTCGCGCCGCGATCTTGGCCAGGGGCCGGCCGATCACCTTGGCCACGAAGGGCACCGTCCGGGACGCCCGCGGGTTGACTTCCAGCACGAAAATTTCGCCGTCCTTGATCGCATACTGAACGTTCATGAGTCCGACGACGTTCAGCGCGAGCGCCAAGTGGCGCGTTTGCCGTTCGAGTTCGGCCAGCATGTCGGGTCCAAGAGAATGGGGCGGCAGCGAACAGGCCGAATCGCCCGAATGGATCCCGGCCTCCTCGATATGCTCCATGATACCTGCGACAAACACGTCAACACCGTCGCAGAGCGCATCGACGTCGACCTCGATCGCATCGGACAGGTAGCGATCGAACAGCAGCGGGTTGGCGCCCAGTACCGTGTTGATCTGGCCCGTCTTGTCGTTCGGGTACCGCGCCTTCACTTCCGGCGGTACGAGGCCGGGCAGGGTTTCGAGCAGGTAGTCGTCCAGGGCGGTCTGCGTCCGGATGACCGCCATGGCGCGGCCGCCAAGCACATAGGACGGCCGCACGACGAGCGGCAGCCCCAAAGCCGACGCCACGAGGCGGGATTGTTCGACCGAATAGCTTATGGCGTTCTGCGGCTGTTTCAGCCCGAGCTTGTCGAGCAGCCGCTTGAACCGGTCGCGGTCTTCGGCAAGGTCGATCGAGTCGACCGAGGTGCCGAGGATCGGTACGCCGGCCCGCTCCAGCGCCTTCGCGAGCTTGAGAGGGGTTTGCCCGCCGAACTGGACTATGACGCCCCGCAGCGTACCGGCCGAGCGTTCGGTGTCCAGGATGGCGAGCACGTCCTCTGCGGTCAGAGGCTCGAAGTAAAGCCGGTCCGACGTGTCGTAATCGGTCGACACCGTTTCGGGGTTGCAGTTGATCATGATGGTTTCAAATCCGGCTTCGCTGAGCGCGAAACAGGCATGGCAGCAGCAATAATCGAATTCGATCCCCTGCCCGATCCGGTTCGGGCCGCCGCCAAGAATCACGACCTTGTCCCGCGAGGACGGCCGGGCTTCGCACACGGGCACCGCGCAAAAGGGCGCCGCATAGGTCGAGTACATGTAGGCGGTGGGTGACGCGAACTCGGCCGCGCAGGTGTCGATGCGCTTGAAGACGGGGTGTACATTCAGGCGTGCGCGGGCCGCCGCGACCTCGGCTTCGCTCTTGCCCGACAGCACACCCAGCCGCGCGTCGGAAAATCCCGCCGCCTTGAGTTGCCGCAGATTCGCAGCGCCGTCCGGCAGGCCGAAGCGGCGAACCTTGTTCTCAAGGTCGACGATCTCCTGCAAACGCTCGATGAACCAGTGATCGATGCGGCAGGCCTCGTAGATTTCGTCGTGGCTCATCCCGTGCCGCAGCGCTTGCGCCAGGATCAGCAGACGGTCGGGCGTGGGCCGGCCCAGGGCGGCCCGAAGCGTGGCGCGGTCGTCGCCCTGCCCCATGCCCTCGAAAAGCATCTCATCGAGGCCCGTCAGACCGGTCTCGAGGGAGCGCAGCGCCTTCTGCAGGCTTTCGGCGAAGGTTCGGCCGATCGCCATGACCTCCCCCACCGACTTCATGGCCGTGGTCAGGATGGGTTCGGCACCGGGGAACTTTTCGAAGGCGAACCGCGGAACCTTGGTGACCACATAGTCGATCGTCGGCTCGAAAGAGGCCGGCGTCGCCCCGCCGGTGATGTCGTTCTTGATTTCATCAAGGGTGTAGCCCACCGCCAGCTTGGCCGCGACTTTGGCGATCGGGAAGCCCGTGGCCTTGGAGGCCAGAGCGGAGGAGCGCGAAACCCGCGGGTTCATCTCGATGACGAGCATCCGGCCATCCGCCGGATCGATGGCGAATTGCACGTTCGAACCGCCGGTCTCCACCCCGATTTCCCGCAGAACCGCGAGCGAGGCGTCGCGCATCCGCTGAAATTCCTTGTCGGTCAGGGTCAGGGCCGGAGCGACGGTGATCGAGTCGCCGGTGTGGACCCCCATGGGATCGATGTTCTCGATCGAGCAGATGATGATTCCGTTGTCCGCTCGGTCGCGGACCACCTCCATCTCGTATTCCTTCCAGCCGAGCACACTTTCCTCGACCAGCACTTGACTCGTCGGCGACGCGCCGAGCCCGCGCTCCACGATCTCGATGAACTCTTCCTTGTTGTAGGCGATGCCGCCGCCGGTGCCGCCCAGAGTGAAGGACGGCCGGATGATGGCCGGCAGCCCGACGTCGTCGAGCACGGCCAGCGCCGCGGCCAAGCTGCCGACGTGATGCGAACGCGCCGTCTCGAGGCCGATCCTCGTCATGGCGTCGCGAAACAGTTCGCGGTCTTCGGCCTTGTCGATGGCGGATGCGCTGGCGCCGATCAGTTCGACGTCATGCTCGGCGAGTGTACCCATGCCTTCGAGGGCAAGGGCGCAATTCAGCGCCGTTTGCCCCCCCATGGTGGGCAGCAGCGCGAACCCGCCCGGAACCGCGTGCCGCTCGGCCGCGATGATCTTGGCCACGATTTCCGGCGTGATCGGCTCGACATAGGTCCGGTCGGCCATGTCAGGATCGGTCATGATGGTGGCGGGATTGGAATTGACCAGAACGATACGGTAGCCGTCGTCCCGCAATGCCTTGCAGGCCTGGGTGCCCGAGTAGTCGAACTCGCAGGCCTGCCCGATCACGATCGGACCGGCGCCGATGATCATGATCGTCGATATGTCTGTGCGCCTGGGCATTGCGTGTCCGTCGAGTTTGGGTGTTCGCGGGGGCAGAGTGGCCAGGTGATCAATGCGACCCTCCAGTCTCGAAGAGCGCGAGCCGACTGATCCGGACGCTGACCCAGGCCTGCGCGGCAGGCCCTGTGCTTAGCTTAAGTGGGCAAGTTCGGGAGCAAAAAACGCCGCCGTTCAGGATCGACGCGCCGTCACGGCGAGCCGCATCATGGCGCGGCGTCGGCGAAAAGCGCAACGTGGATTCGGCGGGACAATGCCCGGTCGAAACCGGCCCTTGCAATCGGCCGGCGCCGCGGGAGCTGAGATCGGCGGCCTCGAACCTCTCCCTTCCAGGAAAATCGCGGCCGTAACCGATCGGCTGTCAGGACTTCGCGATTCGCGACCGTTTGCGCCGGGTATCCCATTGATCATGGTCCTCAGGAGATCGTTGCCAGGGACCCTGCTCACGAAGGCAAGACCTTTGACCCACCGTGCGGCTCCCGAAAGCGCTCGGAAGCCGCGCCCCAATATCGGACCTTCAGCGGCGCCCGAAATTCTCCTCCTCGACTTCCTCGATCTCCGCCTCGACCAAACAGATGCTCGGGACCGTGGCATTTCTGATCTCGTCCGCCATCTCGCCGTACCACAGCACCTGCACGCCCTCGCCGGCCTCGCCGGTAACGACCATGGCCGGACCGCCCGACTTCAGCTGCACGATATCGCCTTTCTTGAAATCCATCGCCGTTCTCCGTACCGCTGGAAGCCCGCACCGCAGGCCAACGCGCGCGCTGTTAGCACGGCTCGGGGTCTTCGACCTAGCCCATCCTGGTCGGAGGGGACGGGGATCGTCCCTCCGGGCGGTGCGGCTCGTTCCAGGACTGGCGCGGATCTACCCTCCCATATTAAAGTCCATGGTAGGGGATCGGACTCGCAGGGCGCCATTTCGGAGTCCTGGCCTGATCCTCGAAAGGGGGAAGCCGATGCCGATGTCGAAGTGCCTGCTGGGCGCCGCTGTCTTGGCCATGTCGTTCTCGACGATCGCCATGGCCAGAGTGAAAGCGCCGACGCTGAGGGAACAGGAAGAGCATGCCTGCTACAACGATGCCGTGACGTTGTGCCAAGACGCCGTCCCGGATGAAGCCAAGATCACGGCCTGCATGACGGCAAAGCGAGCGCAGCTCAGCCCAGGTTGCGCCAAGCTGTTCGACGGCGGCATGCGAGCGAAAAAGCGCGGCGGCTAGGCTGGGGACACCTGGCAAGGCTTGCACGCACGAGGGTGCGAAGCAGGCCGGTGTCCCTGGCCTGGAGACCTGAGGCCGCGCGGGGAAGCGTCGTCTCGGGCGTGTCCGTCGCACCGGCCTCGCGGGTCCGATGGGATAGCACCGCCGAACCGTTATTCGGTTCCCCTCGGATCCGCGCGGCCCTGGTCGGCAAAGATGCTGAGCGTCCGACGGTTGGCGGCGGCGACCGCCGCAACAAAGCCGCCGAACGGAATGTCCGTGACCCCGACAAGGCCGATGTGGCCGTTCTCTCCGTCGTAGGGTCGACCCGTCAACGGTTCGTCGGCATAGCGAAACCAGTGGCATCCGACGATATCGGCATCTTGGACCGCGGCCGAGAGGTAAGCCGCATAGGCCGGTCCGCGTTCGGTCTCGCCGCCGACATCGACCATGCCGGGCCAGGCGGGTCCCCGGTCGGCCGAGCCGAAATGGAATTCTCCGATCAGCACCGGCCGGTCGAACCGGCGCCATGCCGCCGCCGCTTCCTGCGGACTCCGACCGTAGACATTGAAACTCAGGACATCGCACCATTTTGCACAGGCCTCGACGATCTCCGGAGCAAAGCTGGCGAACCGGGCGCCGAGGTACAGATGGTGCGGGTCCTGTCGCTTGATGGCCTGCGCCACGGTGCGGAAATAAAGATCCGCAAACCGGCCCTGGAACTCCACCCCGTCGCGCCTGGCCGACGGCGTCGGACTGGGCGGCAAAGCCACGGGACGTGCGAGGACATCCGCCCAGGTGGCCAGCGTCGGAATGCCCCACGCGGACGAGAAGGCCGAGCTCGATCCATACCGGGCCCGAAGCCCGTCCACCATCGCCTGCTTGGCCGGGCTGTCCGGCCCGAGAAGCAGCACGCGGGCCGCGATCCCCTCTTCCCATCGGTCCGCCCTCCCCCAGGGCAGTTCGTTGCCGGAAAAATACCCGATCAGGAAGGGGTCATCGCGTCGAGATGCCGTCATGCTCCTGGCGGCGCCGTCGGCGACAGCCAAGAAGCGCCGATCGAAGGGATCGGGAAGACTCCGCCCACCTGCCATGGCGATGCCGGCGGAAGCACCCTCGAAATCGTAGAAGGTCACGTAAGGCATGGTCGCCTCGTCGATGGTCCCCGCCTCGCTCCAATTGCCCAGAGTATTGAACCCCCAGGCCCGCAAGCGCCGCAAGACCGCCGCCCTCCATCGCGGCCGCCAATCGGGCCCCAAGCCCCGTTCGAGATCTGCCGCACCGAAGTCGAAACTCGTGGGCTCGCCGGGATCAGGGACGTAATAGCGCGCCAGCGGGTCGGAGGCGGCCGGTAACCCCTGGAACATCGGGGAGCGTCCGGCGATCCGGGTGGGGTTGGATGACGTGACCTCATCCACGCCCAGCGAAAAGAAGCGGTGGCCTTCGGGCGTGACCAGGCTCCAGCGGCCATTGGACTTGTCCACGCGAAAGAAGCCGGTCGCGGCGGAGTGCGTGCGGCCGTCGACGCCTCCGAAAGCGTCTACCGGCGGAAAGACGGCTCCGGCCAGTTGGCGAGCCTCCACCTCGGCGTCGCGCAATCGGGCACGCAACTGCGCGTCGCTCGCAACTTTTTCGGGCCAGGTGCCGACGGCGGATTGCCCGAACCTGTCGACGATCCGGTCGTAGGGCGCCTGCCTGCCTGACCTGCGCAGGAGGAACGGCGCCCCGAAACGCAAGGTTTTGTCGGTGTCGCCGCGGAACGCGGAAATATGCACCGCCGCGACGTGATGCAGATCGACCGATCCCCGGACATCGCCGATCACCAGCTCTCCGGGACGCTTCGGGAACAACCCGGAAGGCCTGGCCAGCATGCCGACGGGCGCGGCATCGAGCGGCAGAACCACCGTGGTGCGTTGACCGGGTGCCAATTCCGCGATGCCGGTGAGCGAACGCTCGTCCCCCGTCGCACGAGGGTCGTCGTCGACCCGTATCAACAGGCGGAAGGGCGAGGACGCGGGATTTTCAACATCGAGCGCCAAGGCGTCGGCCCGGCTCCAATCGAGCGGTTTCGGGGCGTAGAGCCGGACAGCAGGCCAATCCCGCTGGCCGAGGAAATCATAGGCCTGCAGATCAGGACGCGGTCCCGCGCCGTTTGCAGCGTCGATACCGGCCCGAACTCCGTCCAGAACAGGTTTTTCGAAGGCTCCCGTTCCGAGCTCCTCGGCCGAACATGGACCCTGGAGCAGCAGCGCGAGCGCAAGGGCGACAAAACCGGCCGACAAGCGGAAAAACCGGACCGGACGGCGCTTCACGGCCACGCCACCGTGGGCGGCAGCGATGACAGGATCGACTCGACGTTGCCGCCGGTCTTGAGCCCGAAGATCGTGCCGCGATCGTAGAGCAGGTTGAATTCCACGTAGCGGCCGCGCCGCACCAGCTGCTCCTGTCGGTCTTCCCCGGTCGACGACGTGCCGACATTCCGGGCCACGATGCTCGGGTATACCTGCAGAAAAGCCTCGCCGACGGCGCGCGTGAAGGCGAACTCGGCTTCGAAGCTGTCGTCGAGGTAGTCGAAGAATATGCCGCCGATGCCGCGCGGTTCGTTGCGGTGCTTGAGGAAAAAATAGTCGTCGCACCAGGCTTTGAACTTGCCATAAGGCGCAACCGCCGCATGAGCGTCGCAGGCGGCCCGCATGGCGGCGTGGAACGAGCGGGTGTCCTCGTGCTCCTGCCGCCGGTATCGGTCGAGCGCGGGAGTGAGGTCGGCACCGCCGCCGAACCAGCTCCGGCGCGTGACCACGAAGCGCGTGTTCATGTGCGCGGCAGGCACGTGCGGGTTCCACGGATGGGCGATCAGCGACACGCCCGAGGCCCAGAAGCGGGGGTCGGCATCCGCGCCGGGGATCTGCTTGGCGAATTCCGGCGCCAAGGTGCCGAACACCGTCGAGGCATGGATGCCGGCCTTTTCGAAGACGCGGCCGTGCAGCATGGCCATGGTGCCGCCTCCACCCGGCGCGCCAAGGTGATCGATGCGCTCCCAAGCCTTGCGCACGAAACGGCCGGGCCTCATGGGCGCGCCCGCGCCGGGCGGACCGGCGACTTCGACGGCCTCGAGGGCGGCGATGAGCTTGTCTTGCAGGGTCTCGAACCAGCCATGAGCCCGCGCCTTGCGGTCTTCGAGCGCCGCGATATCCGGACCCGCCGAAGCACTGTCCCCCATCCAGCTCACGCGGTCGGCTTCCCGGTCGTGCACCTCATCCACCACCCTGCTTCGCCGCCAGGGCGCCCAGGCCCCGAGCGGCTTCGACGAACTCGCTCGGCATCATGATGATGGTCATGGTGTTCTGCTCGGCGCCGACCTCGGTGATCATCTGCATGCGCCGCAACTCGAGCCCGGCCGGGTTCTGCATGATGACTTCGGCGGCGCTGCGCAGGCGCTCGGCGGCGTCGAGCTCGGCTTCCGCCTTGATCAGCCGCGCCCGCTTCTCACGCAAGGCCTCCGCTTCCTGCGCCATGGCACGCTGCATGGTGGGCGGAATCTCGATGTTCTTCATCTGCACCCGTTCCACCTCGACGCCCCAGGGTTCGGTCACAGCATCGATCGAACGCTGCATGGTCTCCGCGATCGTATCCTGGCTCTTGAGAAGCTCGTCGAGCGTTTGCTGTCCGAAAACGGTGCGCAGAGTCGTCAGCGATACCTGGACCACCGCGTTTTCGACATCCCGCACCTTCAGCACGGCGCGCTTCGGGTCGGTGATGCGGAACCAGATCACCGCATTGACCTTGATCGGAACGTTGTCCCGAGTGATGCCTTCCTGGGGCTCGACCGCGCGGGTCACGGTACGCAGATCCAGCTTCACCTGCCACTCGACGAACGGCAGCACCAGGTAGAGGCCCGGTCCGGCGGTACGATCGTAGCGGCCGAGCCGGAACACCACGGCCTGCTCGTACTGGTTCGCGATACGGATCGAGAGGATGAGGACGATGACCAGGATCACGAGCGCGACCCAGACGACCGGGTGGATCAAAGCCAGACTGGCGAGAAGCATCGGCGGTTTCCAGAGGGTTCGACCTTTCGAAAGCGCCTTGTAGCGCGTTCGGTTCGCGACGCGAAATTCACTCGCGATCCTGCCGCAGTTGCCGCAGGGCCTCGCCCAGGACCATGGCGGCCGCCACCGCGACGTTGAGAGAACGGAAGCCCGGCGCGAGCGGGATGGCGAGACGCGCATCGGCGGCCGCATGGACCACCTCCGGGACGCCGGCCGATTCGCGGCCGACCATCACGACATCGTCGGGCGCGAACCGGAAGTCGCGATAATCCGTGTCCGCGCCCGTGGTCAGCAACACGAGGCGCCTGCCCGGAGGCCTGCGCCGCGCCGTCTCGAAAACCGCGAACGACGAATGTCGGACGAGATCCACCCCGTCGAGGTAGTCCATCGCGGCGCGGCGGAAATGTCGATCCGAGGTCGGGAAGCCTGCCGGCTCGATGAGATCGGCCCCGATGCTTAGGCAGGCGCAGGTGCGCAACATGGTTCCCGCGTTCTGCGGGATATCGGGCTGGAACAGCGCCAGTCGCAGCGCCGCCTTATTCCCCAGTTGCATCGGGCACACACCGAACGAAGCAACGCTCCCGGATCGCGGCAGCGGGGCCGCGCCGGGCCCGCAGGCCGCTCGCGGGCCACGGCTGAGCACTGTGAATTGTGGCGGTTCGAAGATGATCCGCATACTGGACAAGGGTGCACAAGGGTGCGACACATCGGCCGGAACGTGTCGCGCGGCAAGGCTCATGGTGGCGATGCGTCGCATTGTGGCTGGTCGGGGGCAGTCTTAATTCCGGCCTTCGCATGCTGGACCAAGCTGGCCTTGGGCGCGCTTCCCGCGAGGGTGGCGACCGTTCGCGGCGATTTCGGATACTGGAGTTTATCGTTGTCGACCGCAACCATGACGCCCGGCGAGCCTAGCCGCAGGGATTTTCTTCTTATCGCGACGGGAGCGGTCGGCGCCGTGGGGATCGGCTCGGTGATTTGGCCGCTGGTCAGCCAGATGAGCCCGGATGCCTCCACGCTCGCCCTGTCCTCCACCGAGGTCGACATCTCCAAGATCGAGGAAGGCCAGATCGTCACTGTGAAGTGGCGCGGCAACCCGGTTTTCATCCGCCATCGCACCGCCAAGGAGATCAAGGAGGCGGAAGACACCCCGCTGTCCGACCTGATCGACCCGCAGACCGATCAGGCGCGTGCCGAAAAGCCCCAGTGGCTGATCGTCGTCGGCATCTGCACGCATCTCGGCTGCGTGCCGCTCGGCCACGAAGGGCCTTTCGACGGCTGGCGTTGCCCCTGCCACGGTTCCGTCTACGACGTTTCGGGCCGCGTGCGGCACGGGCCTGCACCCAAGAACCTCGTTGTGCCGACCTACGCCTTCCTGACCGACACCAAAGTCAAGATCGGCTGAGCGCGATGATGTTCGCGTTCCGGCCCTTGTTGAAAGAAGAAACTAGATGAGCGGACCCTCAGCCTACGTTCCACAGAACCCGGTTCTACGGTGGTTCGAAAGCCGGCTACCGATCTTGGGGCTGGTGCACTCGTCGTTCATCGTCTTCCCGAATCCGCGTAACCTCAATTACTTCTGGACCTTCGGTGGCATCCTGTCCTTCATGCTGGTGGCCCAGATCGTCACCGGGGTCGTGCTGGCGATGCACTACACACCGGAAGCCACGATGGCATTCCAATCCGTCGAGCACATCATGCGCGACGTGAATTTCGGCTGGATGCTGCGCTACCTCCATGCCAACGGCGCCTCGATGTTCTTCATCGCGGTCTATATCCATATCGCCCGCGGCATGTATTACGGGTCGTACAAGGCTCCGCGCGAAGTGCTCTGGATCCTCGGGGTCATCATCTTCATGCTGATGATGGCCACCGCCTTCATGGGCTATGTGCTGCCTTGGGGCCAGATGAGCTTCTGGGGCGCCAAGGTCATCACCAGCCTGTTCTCGGCGATTCCGGTCGTCGGCGACGCCATCACGGTCTGGCTGTGGGGGGGCTACTCGGTCGGCAATGCCACGCTGAACCGCTTCTACTCGCTGCACTATCTGCTGCCCTTCATGATCCTCGGCGTGGTGGTCCTGCACATCTGGGCGCTGCACATCCCGGGCTCGAGCAATCCCGTCGGCGTCGAAGTGAAAAGCCGCAAGGACACCCTGCCCTTCCACCCGTATTTCACGGCGAAGGACGGCTTCGCACTCACCTGCT
>JBBPYT010000337.1:0-6200 GCA_038199665.1 Hyphomicrobiales bacterium | reverse complement strand
TGCCCCTTCAGTTCTCGCGAGCAAGAACTCCCCCCTTGCAAGTCCATTTGCCTTCTAAGCTCGGGAATGTCAATTCGCCTGGAGTTCCTGTTGATGCAGGCAAAGAGTCCGACAGTGCTCCAGGGCAGCTCCAGGGCCACGTGTACGCGGCCTTTCCGCGACTCGGTTTCTAGAGTATATTCTGCTAAGATCCTCAAAATCTAGATGTTATACATACCAAAGCAATGGTTTTTTGGTCTTGGTCCAACAGGAAGCCAGTTGGATAATATCATTATCCTTCTTATCGCGATCCGGATCGTTGCATTGGCTGCGCTCCTCGTCATCGGGGGGTCATTTTTCAGTCATCGCCACCAAAATCGGGCATGATGCGGATGTTTACAACCCTACGGAACGACACTCTTGTTTCTTATTCGGGGTTATATCGGGATAAGAACTTGACCCGCACAATACCCAATATTAACCTGATCTTTTGTTACGCTCGGTCATCGAACCGTTCATGCCGACCCGCGACATCGGCGGCTATGTGAATTTTTCGAATCGACGCCTCGGAGCAATAGACGGCTCGACAGGCAGCATCTCCGGTGTTTGCCGACGCCTCGGCGCCGCCCCGGCCAGGGAAGACGGCCCGACAGGGGAGCCCTCTGCCGCAGCGCTTTTGAAAGATCAGCGGAGGCTCTTGAACCCAGGTGGCGCCAACGCGTTGTACGGCTCGTTAGCATCGGCGAGCCGGAGAGGTCATGGTTCTGGGTTCGATAGCCGCCAGGCTAGCCGCGGAGCGGCTTACGGCAAAGCTGCCGTCGGGGATTTTACGGCTTGTGGGGCGCGGAGCTCGGCCGGCCCACCATGGCCCGACTCTGGAATTGCCGGCGCGCCGCGAACAGGGTCGCACACATGTTTAGAAAGGGTCCGCGGTTCACCGAGGCCGCAAGGGCGGCGGCGGCAATCACGCGCCGCGATAAAGCGGGCCTTGCGGCCCAGAACTTCAACGTGCCTTCCGTCTACGTTTTGCGCGCCGCGGAACCAGGCGAAGGATACCAGTGGGAGATCCGCAAATTCGGAGGCGTTCCGCTCGAGCGAAGCGCCTCCTGCTACGAGTCGATTGTCCTTGCACGCGAGGAAGGGGCCAAGGCGTTGGAGCGGTTAAGGGAACAGATCGTCGCTTCATCCACCGAGGGGCCAAATCGGGTCGAACGCTCGCCGGTCTCGTGAATTTCGAGATCCACGGGTCCGAAGCCGCTGCGACGCGACCGGATCCCGCCCCTGTCGGCGCCTCACAGCACCGGGGAACGGCGGCTCTCTTCGCCTCGCACCCGAGCTACCGACGCGAAAGTCGGAAGCCGCCCAGGGCCTGCGCGGCGGGTGGTGACCTCACGAGGACAACTCACGGTCATGGTCGGGCTCACTCGTCGTCAAATGCGCGTCACGTCTGCCGTCCAGCGCCCGGTAGGAGCTGATCACCTGGCTATCGTCGGCCCGGCCCAAACCGCGGCCGCTTGCAGCCAGGAACAATTGGTGCGCCAGCGCGGCCAACGGGAGGGCCACCCTGGCATGCTGTCCGGCCTGCAGCACGATTCCGAGATCCTTCACGAAAATATCGACGGCGCTTCTGACCTCGGGATCTTCGCTGATCATGCGCGGCCCGCGGTCGCGCAGCATCCAGCTCGAGGCCGCGGAATTGCCCAGGATCTCGAGCAGGACATGGGGGTCGACGTCCATCCTTTCCGCGAGCGACAGAGCCTCGGCCGCGACCGCGATATGAACCCCACAGAGCAGTTGGTTCACCGTTTTTACGGCGGCGCCCTGGCCGGGCTTGTGGCCGACGTGGAAAAGCTTGTCCCCCAGCACGCTCAGGACAGGGCGCACCGCTTCGAACACGGCGACCTCGGATGCGGCCATGATGGTCAGCGTCCCCGTCTGTGCGCCTGCAACGCCGCCCGACACCGGAGCGTCAATGAAGCGGCGTTTCGCCGCCTCCACCCGTTTGCAGATGCGCACGGCAGCTTCCGGGGCGCAGGTCGCCATCAGGCAGACGACGGCGCCTTCCGGCAGAGCATCCAAAGCGCCGGCCCCGAACAGGACAGCCTCGGCTTGTTCCGCGTTGACCACCATCAGGACCAGCAGGTCGGCACCTGAACAGGCTTCAGCCGCCGAGCCTGCCGGTAGCCCGCCCTCCGATTCGAGCGCCCGCAAGGCTTCCGGTTTGGCGTCGAACCCGCGCACACGCAACCCGTTGCGAACAAGGTTCCGGGCCATTGGCAGACCCATCGCACCAAGCCCGACGAATCCGACTTCCCGCATCGGTATCCTCCGTTTCGCTCCGTCCGCAACTTTCCCGGAGGAGTTTCGTCCCATCGGTGTAGCTTGCCTTGATTGTCGGAGCAAAGCCGCCCCGCCTTTCCTTGTCGCTGCCGGAGTGCCCAGGATGAAGTTCGACCAAACCGCCGCGGGCGTCTTCGCCATCGCGGTCACGCCCTTCGATCCGCAGGGCAATATCGATCGCGCTTCGGTCGATCGCATGACGGACTTTTACATCGACTGCGGCGTGACCGGGCTAACTATCCTCGGCGTCATGGGCGAAGCGCCAAAGCTCGATGCCGACGAAGCCATGGCGTTGACCAGGCAGGTGATCGGCAGGGCCGCCGAGCTGCCTGTCGTGGTCGGCGTGTCGGCGCCGGGATTCGCGGCCATGCGGAGGCTGGCGAGGGGCGCCATGGATCTTGGCGCCGCCGCCGTGATGATCGCGCCGCCATCGAGCCTGCGCAACGACGACCAGATCGTCACTTATTACGATCAGGCGGTCGAGGCCATCGGGCCAGACATTCCGTTCGTCGTTCAGGATTATCCGTTGGTGTTCCAGGTCGTCATGACCCCGAGCGTCATTCGGCGAATCGTTCAGAAGCACGCCTCGTTCGTGATGCTGAAGCACGAGGACTGGCCCGGCCTCGAAAAAATCTCGACGCTACGCCGCTATCAGAAGGACGGCACGATGCGGCCGATTTCCATCCTGTGCGGCAACGGCGGCCTCTTCCTCGACTTCGAAATGGAGCGCGGCGCCGACGGGGCGATGACCGGCTATGCTTTTCCGGACATGCTGGTCGATATCGTCCGCCTGTTCGGAGCGGGGCAGCGGGAGGCCGCGCACGACCTCTTCGATGCACACCTGCCATTGCTGCGCTACGAGCAGCAGGCCACGATAGGCCTCGCGGTTCGCAAATACGTGCTGTGGAAGCGTGGCGCCATCGCGTTCGACGTGCAGCGAAAGCCCGTCGCCGCCTTATCGCCCGCCGCAATGACGGAGATCGATTTCCTCCTTGAACGCCTGGCCCGAAGCGACGGCCGCGCGGCGGCTTGCGTCGGCGGAACGGCCCGACCGGCCCCGCCGCGTCCGACGACCTCCCTCTCCGGTCACTCGCAGTGAAAGATCTCTTCCATGCCGGCCCACCACTCTCCCGGTTGCCTGGTTTTGAGCGGTTCCTGGCAAGGGTCGGTCAAGGCCCACCAGCGTCGGGTGGCCGCGTCCGCCTTCATGGCCTCCATATCGGCGGCGAAGTCGGTGCCGTGATATTCCCAAGAGGCGAACAGCAGGTTCTCCGGCTCCTTCAGAAAGATGGTGAAGTTCCGGATGTGACTGGCGCCGATGCGCGCCAATACCGCGGGCCAGACCGCGGCGTGCAGCTGCCTGTATTCGGCGAGCTTCTCGGGCCTGACCCGATTCACCAATCCCATGCGCTGCATTGTGCAACCCTAGTCGATGACCCGCGTGGCGCCGTCGAGGCGAAGGCGCTCGATCGCATCCCAGTCCCACTCGATCCCGAGCCCGGGCCGGTTCGACGGAATAGCTTGTCCCGCTTCGATGCGCATGCCGGTCGTGGTGATGCCGTCGAGCTGCGGGATATACTCGACCCAGCGCCCGTTCGGCACCGCCGCCGAAAGCGCGACGTGCAGCTCCATCAGGAAATGCGGACAGACCGGCATGTTGAACGCCTCGGCAAGGTGGGCGGTCTTCAGCCAGGGCGTAATGCCGCCGATGCGCGCCACATCGACCTGAACGACGCTGCAGGCGCCGCGCTGCAGGTATTCGCGGAAATGGCTCAGGCTGTAGAGCGATTCGCCCACCGCGATGGGGATCGAGGTTTGCGCCGCAAGTCGGACGTGACCGCCGAGGTCCTCGGCCGGCAGCGGTTCCTCGTACCAGGCGAGGTCGAAAGGCTCGTAAAGCTGTGCCCGGCGGATCGCTTCGTCGACCGTGAACGCCTGGTTGGCATCCACCATGATCTCGAACGCGTCGCCGACCGCCTGGCGCACGGCACGGAGCCGGTCGGCGTCCTCCTTGGGCGGCCGGCCCACCTTCAGCTTGCAGCCGCCGAAGCCCGAGGCGCGTGCAGCGAGCGCGTTCTCGACCAGCGCCGAGCGGTCGAGCTGCAGCCAGCCGCCTTCCGTAGTGTAGAGCGGTACGGACCGCTGGGCGCCGCCAGCCTCGATGTGCAATGGTTGGCCGGACCGGCGGCAGCGCATGTCCCACAAGGCGGTGTCGACGGCGCAAAGCGCCAGGGCCGTGATGGCGCCCACGGCCGTCGCATGCGTGTGGAAGAAAAGATCGCGCCAGATCGCCTCGATCTCGGCGGGCTCGCGTCCGATCAGCCGCGGCGCTAGATAGTCGGCCAGCAGCGACACCACCGCCCGGCCTCCCGTGCCGATCGTGTAGCTGTAGCCGGTGCCGATGGCACCATCGTCGGCATGAAGCCGCACGAAGGGCGTTTCCTGCGAGACAAAGGACTGGATGGCGTCGACCCGCTTCACCTTGGGGGCAAGATCCACCATCAGGATTTCGACGCGCGTGATCTTCGGCACTGGTCCTCCTGAAAGCTCCTGGATCGGGGCCGATGAGGCGAGGCGTCGGCACCGCCCTCGCCCTCACAGCACGTCAAGCCTGCGTGGCATGCGTGATGAACTTCGGGGTGAGATAGGCTTCGATGGCTTCCGCTCCGCCTTCCGAGCCGTAGCCGCTGTCCTTCATGCCGCCGAACGGCGTTTCGGGCAACGCCAGCCCGAGATGATTGACGGTCAGCATGCCGGTTTCGACCCGATTCGACAGTGCCGCCACCGTCTTGGCCGAGCGCGAGAACGCGTAGGCGGCGAGCCCGTAGGGCAAGCGATTCGCCTCGTCCACCACCTCGTCGAGTTCACGGAAGGGCATCATCAGGGCCACCGGCCCGAAGGGCTCCTCGTTCATGATGCGCATCTCGCGCGTCACGCCCGTCACGACGGTGGGTTCGAGAAAGTTACCCTTGTTGCCGATGCGGTTGCCGCCGCTGACGAGCGTGGCGCCACGCTGCTGGGCTTCGCCGACGAGGTCCTCGACGGCTTGGCGCCGGCGCTGGTTGATCAGCGGGCCCATGCGGGTTTGCGGATCGAGCCCATCGCCGACCTTGATGGCCCGGGCATGGGTCACGAACCGGTCGACGAACTCGTCCATGACCCGCTCCTGCACCAGGAACCGGGTCGGCGAGACGCAAACCTGACCGGCGTTGCGGAACTTCGACCCCGCCAGGATGGCGCTCGCCGCCTCCATGTCCGCGTCTTCGAACACCATGGCCGGGGCGTGCCCACCGAGTTCCATCGTGGCCCGCTTCATGTGCCGCCCGGCGAGGGCCGCCAGATGTTTGCCGACCGGAACCGAGCCCGTGAACGACACCTTGCGGATCACCGGATGCGGGATGAGATGCTCCGAAATCTCGGCCGGGGTGCCGAAAACCAGGTTGACGACACCGGCCGGAACGCCGGCTTCGACGAGGGCGCGCACCAGTTCGGCGGCGGTGGCCGGCGTTTCTTCGGCCGCCTTGACGATGATCGAGCAGCCGGCCGCCAGGGCGGCGCCAAGCTTGCGCACGACCTGGCTCATCGGGAAATTCCAGGGCGTGAAGGCCGCCACGGGGCCGACCGGCTCCTTCACCACGACCTGGTGCACGCCATCGTGGCGCGACGGGATGAGCCGGCCGTAAGCCCGCCGCCCCTCCTCGGCGAACCAGTCGAGGATATCGGCCGAGCCCATGATCTCGACCTTGGCCTCGCCGATCGGCTTGCCCTGCTCGGTGGTCATGATGGCGGCGATCGCCTCGGCACGGCTGCGCAGGAGCTCGGCGGCGCGGCGCAGGATCTTGCCGCGCTCGAAGGCTGACGTGGCGCGCCAAACCCGGAAG
>JBBPYT010000336.1:0-11367 GCA_038199665.1 Hyphomicrobiales bacterium | reverse complement strand
TCCCTTCGCACCGATCGGGTGGTGCGGCGACGGTGTCACGGTGTGCCCGGTCTGCCAGTCCGGGCACTCCAGTGCGGTCGGGATGAGGTAGTCCATCAGCGAACTGCTCAGGCAGTTGCCGTCCTCGTCGAATGCGATCATCTCCATCAGCGCCATGCCGATGCCGTCGGTGAGGCCGCCGTGCACCTGTCCCTCGATGATCATCGGGTTGATTCGGGTGCCGCAGTCGTCGAGCGCGTAGAAGGAGCGCACCTTTGTAACGCCTGTGTCCACGTCGACGTCGACCACGCAGATATAGGCGCCGAACGGAAAGGTCATGTTGGGCGGGTCGTAGTAGTTCACCGCCTCCAGGCCCAACTCCATGCCGGGCGGCACACTGTTGTAGGCGGCCCAGGCAAGCTCCTTCATGGTCTTGAAGCGCTCCGGCACGCCTTTGACCCGGAAGCGATCGATATCCCATTCGAGGTCGTCGTCGTGCACTTCGAGGAGATGGGCGGCGATCATCTGGGCCTTGGCCTTGATCTTGCGCGCCGCCATTGCGGTTGCAGCACCTGAGACGGGCGTTGAGCGCGAGCCGTAAGTACCCAGGCCATAGGGTGCCGTGTCGGTGTTGCCCTCCTCGACCATGATGTCGTCGGCCGGCAGGCCGAGTTCGGTGGCGATGATCTGGGCGTAGGTGGTCTCGTGGCCCTGGCCTTGCGATTTCGTGCCGAGCCTAGCGATCACCGCGCCGGTCGGGTGGACGCGGATCTCGGCGGAATCGAACATGGCGATGCCGAGGATGTCGCAGTTCTTCGACGGGCCGGCGCCGACGATCTCGGTGAAGAAGGCGACTCCTATGCCCATCAGCTCGCGCGTCTCGCCCCGGCGGAAGGCTTCCTGCCTCGTCTTCTGTTCGGCGCGCAGCTTGGCGTAGCCGACCGAGTCCATCGCCTTCGTCAGGGCGGTGTGGTAGTCGCCGGAATCATATTCCCAGCCGAGCGCCGACTGGTAGGGGAATTGCTCGCGCCGGACGAGGTTCTTCATCCTGAGTTCCGCCGGATCAATGCCGAGTTTCTGGGCGAGGATGTCCATGGCGCGCTCGATGCAATAGGCCGCCTCCGTCACTCGGAACGAGCAGCGATAGGCGACGCCGCCCGGCGCCTTGTTGGTGTAGACGCCGTCGACTACGCAATGTGCGACGGGGAAGTCATAGGATCCCGTGACGATGTTGAAGAAGCCTGCCGGCCATTTCGTCGGGTCGGCGCAGGCGTCAAACGCACCATGGTCGGCGAGGACTTGGACACGCAGACCGGTGACCTTGCCGTCTCGCCTGGCCGCGATCTCGGTGGTCATGTGGTAGTCGCGGGCGAAGGCCGTGCTCGAAAGGTTCTCGATGCGATCCTCGACCCATTTCACCGGCCTTCCGGTGACGATCGAGGCGACGACGGCGCAGATATAGCCGGGATAGGCGCCGACCTTGTTGCCGAAACCGCCGCCGATATCCGGCGCGATCACATGGATCTTGTGCTCGGGGATCTTCGAGATCAGCGAGGCGACGGTGCGGATGACGTGCGGCGCCTGGAAGGTGCCCCACAATGTGAGCTCGCCCCGGATCTTGTCGAAGGAGGCAACGCACTGGCAGGTCTCGAGCGGCGAAGGATGCACCCGCTGATAGGAGATCAATTCCTTGATCGTCACTTCGGCATCGGCGAAGGCGGCGTCGGTTGCCCCCTTGTCGCCGATCTCCCAGGTGAAGATGTGGTTGTCGTGCTTGCGCTTGCCGTGTACGCCGTCGGTCTTGCCCTTGATGTCCTCGCGGAGTACAGGCGCGTCCGGCGCCATCGCCTTGAAGGGATCGATGACGACCGGCAGCGCCTCGTATTCGACCTCGACAAGATCCACCGCATCGGCCGCCGCATAGCGGTCCTCGGCGATGACGAAGGCGACTTCCTGGTTCTGGAACAGGACCTTCTCCTCGGCCAGCACCGCCTGAACATCGCCGGCCAGCGTCGGGATATAGTGAAGGGAGAGCGGCTTCAGCTCGGCGGCAGTCAGCACGGCGAGCACGCCCGGCACCTTGGCGGCCTGCGACGTGTCGATCCTCTTGATGCGCGCATGGGCATGGGGCGAGCGGACGAAGTCGCCGTAGAGCATGCCGGGCAACTGCAGGTCGTCGACATAGTTGCCCTTGCCCTGCACGAAGCGGATATCTTCCACCCGCTTCCTTTTGCAGCCCAGGCCCTGGAGCTTCTCGGCGCGTTCTTCCGACGACGGCGTAATCGCGTTCATTCCGCGGCCTCCTGGAAAGGCACGCCGTTGAGCTTGGCGGCGGCATATTGAATGGCCTTGACGATGTTCTGGTAGCCGGTGCAGCGACACAGATTGCCGGCGATGCCGAAGCGAATCTCCTCCTCGCTGGGGCTGGGGTTTTCCCGCAGCAGGCGATAGGCGCGGGTGATCATGCCGGGTGTGCAGTAGCCGCACTGAAGACCATGCATTTCGCGGAAGCCCTCCTGCAGGGCGTGAAGCGTACCGTCGGCCGCGGCGATCCCCTCGATGGTGATGATGGAGGCGCCGCTGGCCTGCACGGCGAAAACGGTGCAGGACTTCACCGACTTGCCGTCGAGATCGACCGTGCAGGCGCCACAATGGGTCGTCTCGCAGCCGATGTGGGCGCCGGTGAGGTGGAGGTCCTCGCGCAGGAAATGGATGAGCAGCGTGCGCGGCTCGACCAACCCCTCGACTGCCTTGCCGTTCACCGTCATTGCAACCTGGGTCTTGGGCGTTGTGTCCTCCGGGCTCAATGGGCGCGGGTTCTGGCGCGGGCCAGGGCGCGGGTGAGCATCACGCCGGCCATCCTGGTGCGATAGGCGGCCGGGCCGCGGGTGTCCGAAGCCGGCGCGGTGATCGCCTCGGCGGCGGCGACGGCGTTCTTGAGCGTGGCGGCGTCGATCCTCGACCCGACGAGGATTGCCGCCGCCTCCTCGGCCCAGAGCGGTGTTTCGGCGACGTTCGTCAGGCCGATGGAACAGGTTGCGACCGCGCCGCCCTCGATGGTCAGGATCACCGCGGCGGCAGCCGTCGCATAGTCGCCAATCTTGCGCTTCAGCTTTTCATAGGCATAGCCGTGGCCCGGCTTCGGCGCCCGGATGCGGATTGCCGTGACGATCTCGCCGGGTTCGAGGGAGGTGAAATAGGCGCCCTGGTAGAAGTCGCGGGCGGCGACACGGCGCTCGCCGCGCTTGCCGGCGATCTGGTAGAAGGCGCCGAGGCACATCATCACCGCGGGCATGTCGTTGCCTGGGTCTCCGTTGGCGACGTTGCCGCCCAGTGTGCCTACATACCGCACCTGCGGATCGGCGACGGCGAGCGACGTCTCGGCTAGGATCGGCGCCTTCGCGGCAAGCAGCCGCGAGCCGATCAGTTCGTGCTGGGTGGTCGTCGCTCCGATGACGATGTCGGGGCCATCCTCGCGGATGCCCTTGAGGTCGGCGATTGCACCGAGATCGATCAGGTCGGACGGCTTCGCAAGCCGAAGTTTCATCATCGGAATGAGGCTGTGCCCGCCGGCCAGCGGGAGCGCGTCCTCGCCGAGATCGGCGAGGAGGGCGACCGCTTCCAACACGGAGCGCGGGCGGTGATAAACGAAAGCGCCTGGGATCACGTCGTCCTCCCTGGCCGCCTCGCGGTGCGGTTTCTGTGGCCCGGCAGCGCTGACGGCTCTCTTCCTTGAATCACAGTCGAGGTGAGCGTCGCGGGATCGCGGGATCGCGGCAAGCGGGCATTTCACGAGGCGGGGGGAACCTGCACGAATCGCGGCTGCGGCGCATGAAATGCGTCAGGACTGTTGACGCAACGCGGCGCTGTCCACATGCGGCCTTGGTAACGCGGTCAGCCGGGCCTTGATCTGGCCCATGCGGCCCCGGCTGACCGGGACTGTGTAACGGTCGCGCGCGGCCAGCTCGATCACGCCGTTGTCGCCCGCGAGCTTCATTGCGGTGATGCGGTCGACGTTGACGATGTGGCTGCGATGGACCCTGACGAAGCGCCGGGGATCGAGACGCTGCTCGATCTCACTGATGGCGAGTTGGCAGAAGTGCTTCGACGTGCCGTCGAAGACATGGCTGTAGTGAGCGTTGGCCTGGACGGCGACGATGTCGCCCACCGGAACGTAATGGGTCAGGCCGTCCCGCTCGACAGGGATGTGGCTCGCCGCCCGGCGAGGCGGACCGCCGACCCCGCCGAGCGGCGAGAAGGTGCCGAGGCCAGCGGCGGCGCTGACGATCGAGGCGACCGGCGACGCGACTTGGCCGCCGCCCGGCGATGGCGCGAACTCGACGGCAGGCTCCCGCGGTGTCTTGTCGCTCTCCGTCCGTGCTGAACGGTCCGGAACGAGAATGAGGAGGAAGCCACCGGAAACCAGAAACGCGACGATCGCCACCACGATGGCGAGGAGGTTCGTCGAGAGGACCGGGGCCGCCGAAGGGGCAGTCCCGTGGGGAAAGACCAAGAGGCCGGCCATCGCGGTATAATGCATGCCAGATATGGCGAGGCCGAGCGTCGTCGCTGAGACCAGGAGCGAGTGTGGTGGCCTTCCAATAGCCAGCCACAACGCCAGGCCCGACGCTGCGATGGCGAGCGCAATGCTGGCCATCACGAGCGGCGGAGAATGGACCATATGTGCGCTGGCATGGAGCGCCTGCATACCGATGTAATGCATCGAGACGATGCCGAGGCCCATGAAGGCGGAGGCGGCAACAAGCCGGGGCAAGGTCGCGGGTTCGACGCTTGCGGCAAGTACGGCCGCGCCGACGACGATGACGCAGACCAGAAAGGACAGGAGCGTGGGGACGGCCAGATAGTCCACCGGAAACGGCAGCCGTGCCGCGAGCATGCCAACGAAATGCATCGTCCAGATGGCGAGAGCGAGCGAAATTGCGGCGCTGGCGAGCAGCACCCTTCGGCGCGGGCCGATGGCCTCGCCGACCTGAATCGCAAGACTCAGCCCTATATAAGATCCCTGGATCGCCAGGATCACGGAGAGCGCGACGAGCCAGGGCTCGTGCGTCACAGACATGGATTCGTCCCTCCCAGGCGGAGTCCTTCGGGTGGATCGGTCGTTGGACCGATTATAAGTCACAAAGAACGGGCTGGGCGAAGAATTTGGAATGCTTGGCGGGGAGCACGTCACCGGCCAACCGCACGGGCCTTACCTCTTTGTCCGGGCGGAGGTCCTTCATATCGGCTCCCGCAGCGGCTACCCCGTCAACAGTCTCGGCGTCATCCGCCGTATGCCACGCACGAGCGGCCGATGTTGACTCCATTTTCTGAACGGGCGCCGACGGATTAACGACACAGGTCTGCGACCGTGCCGCGTTGGTCGGACCTCGCGCGCCAGGAACAACAGCAAATTGCCGCGGGCACGCAAGGTTTCAGCATGCTCAGGCCTCGCCGTTGCTCCGTCCGGCGCATCACAACCTCCAAGAAGGGCGATTCTCCCGGACAGATCGCGCGCGACCCAACCCGGATACATTTGCGCTCGCAACACCCGAGGATCGGCGCATCTCGCCTTTGGCGAGACCGTCTTTTATAAGTAGGGAAATGGCTCCGCGCTTCGGTGACAATCTCCAATCCAATAGCGTCACGACGGAGCGGCCGATGTCTCCCGACCATCCGACGACTCGCTCCGCATCCCCGAAGACCGGCTGGAAAGCCATTCCCAAAGGTATTTGGGCGCTCGGGTTCGTCAGCCTTTTCATGGATGTGTCGTCCGAGATGATCCACGCCTTGTTGCCGCTATTTTTGGTGACCACCATGGGGGTGAGCACGCTGGCCGTCGGGGTCATTGAAGGGATCGCCGAAGCGACGGCATCCATCGTCAAAATATTCTCCGGCGCCTTGAGCGACTATTTGGGCCGGCGCAAACTGCTCGCGGTGATCGGCTATGGTCTTGGAGCCCTCTCGAAGCCGCTATTTCCTCTCGCGTCCTCTGCCGGCTTGGTGCTGACCGCTCGTTTCGCGGATCGCATCGGCAAGGGCATTCGAGGTGCGCCACGCGACGCGCTCGTCGGCGATCTCGCTCCCCCGCACATCCGAGGAGCAGCCTTCGGCTTGCGCCAGTCGCTCGACACGATCGGTGCCTTTGCCGGCCCGCTGCTGGCCATCGGGCTGATGGCCTGGAGCGGCGGCGACTTCCGACTGGTCTTTTGGATCGCGGTCATTCCAGCGCTGATCTCCGTCGCGATCCTGATGCTAGCGGTCAAGGAGCCGGAGAGAGGACGAGCGCCCGGGAAGGCCCGTTTGCCGATCCACCGCGACGAGTTGAAGCGGCTGGGGCCGGCCTATTGGCGGCTCGTGGCGGTCGCAACAGTGTTGACTCTTGCCCGCTTCAGCGAGGCCTTCCTGCTTCTGCGCATTCGGGATCTCGGTCTCGTAGCAACGCTTGTTCCGACTGTACTGGTCATCATGAACATCGTCTATGGACTGTCCGCCTATCCGGTCGGGGTGCTCTCGGATCGAAACGAGCCCAAGACCCTGCTGTGCGTCGGGTTCGGCGTCCTCATTGCCGCCGACCTTGTGCTTGCCATCGCATCGAACCTGTGGGTCGCAATGCTGGGAGTGGGTCTGTGGGGCCTGCACATGGGCATGACGCAGGGGCTCTTCGCAACCCTGGTTGCCGAGACGGCGCCGCCGGATCGACGCGGGACGGCGTTTGGAATATTCAATCTGGCCGGTGGCCTCGCCCTTCTGCTCGCAAGCGTCCTGGCCGGGGCGCTCTGGGAAGCGTTCGGAGCCGGGTCGACATTCCTGGCAGGAGCAGCGTTGACCGGTGTTGGTCTCCTTGCAGCGATGGTGCTCATCCGCCGCAGATCGTGAAAGGAGCGAGGGCTGGGAATGAAAGCCTGGAACGCCACAATTTTTTTGTCATCGAGTGCCTCCGAACACTTAGCTCCCGTGCCCGCCAGGCTCGCAATGGTGACCTTCGTTTCGCCAAGGCGCGGATAGCCTCATGCGCCTGGCCATGGCGTCCGCGACTGGAATTTCTTAGCGGACCTCAGGACCAGGAAACAACTCCGCAGAATATCCCTGGAGCCAATAAGCCGCCAGCGCGGCAAATTCCCTGGCGCCGAGCAGAAGATGCTCGGCGTATCCCTCGGACAGAGTGGGATGCCAGCTGGTGCTTTCCCTGAAATCGACGGGATATGCTTCTATTCTGAATCCGGCTGCACGGAATGAACCGATCGCCCGCGGCATGTGAAAGGCCGACGTAACCAGCAGCCAACGCTCTGCCCCGCGAGGGCCTGCAATCTGGGTAGAGAAGATCGCATTCTCGGCTGTGTTGCGCGAGTTGTACTCAAGGGTGATTCTTCCGGGCTCGACCCCTAGGCGCTCGAGCATGGTTCTCGCTGCTTCAGCCTCGGCGTAGGGCCCTCCGGAATAGACAACCCTGGCATCAGGAAAACGCTTTGCGAGGTCAGCCGCTCCATGGATGCGAGCACAGGCGTCCTGCCCCCCCAAGACAACAATTCCAGCTACGTCACCCGCTAGGTTCGGAAGCGGGAATCGGCGCTCTAGAACTGTCCAAAGGAAGGGAAGGATACCTACGGAGAGGCACAAAGCTGCGGCTGCGGGTACGAGAACTCTGACCACGAGGTGTATCCTACGTAGGGAGCCAGGAATCGCAGGACGCGCAAGCTTCCGGATCCGAGCCGTTGCTTGCCGCTGTCGCAGAAGTTCGAGCCTGCGCACCATTGCTTTCAACATAAGTCGTGCACAGGCCGAGTCTCCTTGGGCGACGCCCGTTTTACGGTACTGCGTAAGCTCGCTCGTTCCATGTCGAGTGCCTCGTTTCCCGACAAGGTGAGCTCTACCCGGCGCAGATTTCATTTCGTTAACAAGATGGTCCCCAGTTCGTACCAGCCGTCAGGCTCTCTGCCTTCGTTGGCTAGTCGGATCGCGGGCTCGCCCGTGCGCGGGTCAAGTAGAGCGATGCGGAGCGCATAGGTTCCAGGGCTGAGCGTGTCCGGAATGTACACCTGCCCGTCAAACACTGCATCACCGGGCAGCCAGGTCCTGACGTCTGCCGGGAGAGCAAGGGTTGCGCTTTGTTCCCCGGCTTTCAATTGCAGCGCCAACCGGTATTCACGGTAGACCGGAGCGACACCCGCATTAAGCCACCAGGACTGGACTGGCATAACCTGTCCGGTTCTGGCGATCCGCTGATAGGCGAACCGCCGCAGCACGAAACGATAGCCCATCCTCTTCTGAAACTCATCGAATTTCTCCTTCCATTCGGTCGGGATAGCCGATGATTTCACGTTGAGAGAAGTTATATGCCACCGCAATGCCTGGGCCAGAATATAGTCGACGTCCCATCCTTTCTCTTTCCAGACTGAGGGCACCGCGCACGTCTCGAGCGAAACGGGCGCGCGCTGCCATACGTCCTGGATGCCCATGCGGGCGATCTGCTGAGGATATTCATCGAGCATGTGCGAGAAGGAGGAGCCTTTCCATAGCCCGCCCATGTCGCCCAGACAGTCGAGCCTCCACCCCGCGCCACGCTGCGTGCCGTAGGCGAGCGCCTGCGGCTGGTCGAAATTCATCAGGAGCGGGGTGTGCCTGAAGGCGTCGAAATAGATGTCGGTCAGCGACCGCTGGGCGGGGAAGGATGGCATGTAATCGCTCCAGCCCTCGCCCCAGTAACCGATTGAGGAGATGTCGACACTGTCCAGATAGGGGTGACCATCGTACCTCGCGCCCGTGGCGGAAACGAGCGCCCCCCAGTTCTTCAGGTACAGCGGGTCGCTGAAGTCCGGCTGCCAGATTGCACCGTCGCGGTCGGCGGGACGGTTGGCCCGCCGCGCTCCTGATTGCCGATACCATTCGGGGAGCGGGTGTTTGTCGTCGTAGGGCATGAGGCGGATGGCCAGTGTCTGGCCGTTGCTCCTCGCTTCGGCTAGCGCATTATCGATGATCTCCCACCGCGTCGGGTCTTGTGTCGGCTGAATGTCGCTCCAGAACCAGCGGAAGTAGGCGATCGAGGTGCCGGGAAAGTCCGGAAGTGCGGCGGCAACAGAGGAGGAACGGTCTCCGACCGATCCTTCCGCCGACCGGGCCGGCCTAACGTCCGGAGGCTGCCCGTTGAATCGCTGGAAGCTGGTGATCCCCATTCCCGGGTTGACCAGCAGCTCGTGGCTTTCGGCAGGGCGTACGACGATGGTATCGGATTGGGCGAGCGCAGCTCCGCAGCCGGCGATGAGCACCGGCAAGACGAGCATCGCCGATCGCAAGAAATACTGAATATCTCTCCAGCACAAAAAATGCCCGCAACCAATCAATACAGATGATGCAGCGTTTGTCATAGCCGCGGCTCTAGACTTCATCGCTGGCTGGTCGCGAGCTGGTATGACATCGTCAACGGCTCCGTGTTGAAGGGCAAGGGAGCGCGACTCTTCGCCTGCCGTTCCATCGAACCCTGCAAGGATGGCATCGGATGGGCGCCGTGGTGGGAAATGCCGGACGAGATGACAAGCCTTCTCGCCGATCTGGTCGCTCGCCGGCGCCAAATCGTTGCGATGATCGGCGCAGAAGCTCAGCGTGCGCGGAGCATGAGCGACAAGCGCCGGACCAAGAGCATCGCCACGCTACGGCAGCTTTTCCGAATCTGGGGGTTTCGGCCTGGAGCTTTGCTGTCTCACGAAATGCCCGACAAGGAGTCGCGAGGTGCTTTGACGAGATCGATAGCACCGAGCTCAGCCAACAGGGCGATCTGCTGCACGGCATCACTCCATGTTATACCGTTCGCCACCCGAGCCGCTAAACTTCCGATTGTTTCGCTATTATCAAGTGAAATGAGCGCCTGGTGCTGGAGCTCGGTCAGACCGATAGGCTCCTCTCCGAAAACGCGGGCCTCGAGCACCTCCCGCCAGCGGTCCCGGGTTGCGGTACGGGAAACCGAATCGAGGCGACGAGAATGGACCGGCACGAGTTCCAGAAGTGCGTCTCCGCCTGCTTTGAGAGCAGCCTGTGTGGAAGCACGGCGTACTTGCGTAAAGGGGTCCTCGCCGAGAGGATCGCAGCCAAAATCGTTGAACTTCAAGTAGAGGTTGAGTGCGTTCGCGGCGCGTCGTCTGAGATGCCAAGTGGACGAGCCTGGAAACATCACCACGTCGCCGTCGGCGTCGTCGATAGTCAGCTCGTGCGCTCCCTTGAGAATGGTCTCAGGGTACTCATGGGGCTGCAGATGTCGGCGCAGCCCGACACTTGTGTTGAATGGATTGATTTCCCGGTGAGAGTACGGGTACAGCACAAGCTGCGATCCAGCGGGAATCCTGATCGAAAAACCAACGGCAACTTGCGACGGATAGCGGTCCTTGTGAGCAGGAGGCTCCGGTGCGGCATCCGGATCGTAGATTTGGATGTGGCGCTCCGAAAGAGTCACGTTGGCACGGTTGAGCCCGCACGTGGCGCAGACGACATCGTACAACTCGCCGATATCGACCTCTTCAGGGAAGTCAAAAAGCGCCTGCTCCTTTTTACCCCGGATCGCAAACGCGTCGAGCTTGTGACTTTCAAGTTCGCGCTCGGCGTAGGCGAGCAGCGAGGCATGGAACTCGGGTGTGAGACCCTTGCGAATGTGAGCATACCCGTTCTTGCGATAAGCGTCCGCGTAATTGCGAGCATCAAAGTCGAACACCTTCATAACAGTCCCCTATCATCGACTTTGTCCGAGCATCCTCCCGGTTCGCCCCGGCTCATCGGACGCTTTCGGAGGCAGCGCAGCAACTTACTTTCTTGCAGAGCTCACAGAGGTCGAGAACATAGAACTGTAGGTTCGTCCTTAACCCACCGCACTGTCTCGCTCGAGCCCGCGTCCACATCATCATGCGGGATGTTTGCTGCTGCTCCAAGGGGAGCAAAAGCAGGATGCTCGGCCAACGGCGCTGCATCCGAAGACTGAGCCCCGATGCGCTTTGATTGGCCTTCCGGCCAACCCGGACCTTTTTGACCAGCGTCGCGACCGCGAAGGCTTACCGCTGCTCGGTTCCACTGAGGTCATGCGAGACGCCTGGGATTTGCGGGGTCGGGGTTCGGTTCCCAATCGGCAACACTGAGGCGATGGGGGAAAACGGCCCGTGGAATATGCGGCTTTATCGTTGGGAAGAGCCGTAATTCTAAAGCGTAGGCGGAAGATACGTTTTAGGGGGTTGTCCGCAGAATTGATCTGGACCACCGTCACAAATACGTAGCCAGAATTCGACTTGATGGTAGGGCCAAATGCGATGTAACCCGCATCATCGTTATTTTTGTATGAATAGAAAATCGGCATAATGTTGCTATGAACCAGAAACGCAGGAGAACATAGAAATGGCTATTAGCAAGCCC
>JBBPYT010000335.1:0-13850 GCA_038199665.1 Hyphomicrobiales bacterium | reverse complement strand
GGTCTTTGCTGCCTGTTTGGGCGTCTGGCGGTTCGGTGTCGGATCGGCCGGCGCCGGACTGTTCAATTGGTGAGAAACGCAATGACTTCGGACCGCTTCGAAACGCACTCCAAGCCGTTCGCCTCCTTGCCGCCCGCCGGGGCTTCCCGTGACGTCGTCATCCTGGGAGCTACCGGCTCCATCGGCCGGTCGACGGCGCAGGTCCTCGAGCTCCATCCGGACCGGTTCCGCGTCGTCGCCGTCGCGGGCGGGCGCGACGCTGCGGCGCTGGCGAAAACCGCAATAGCGTTGAACGCCTCCTTCGCGGCCATAGCGGAGCCGTCCGGCTATGCGGGCCTGAAGGCTGCCCTGGGTTCGACGAATATCGAAATCGCTGCCGGGCCGGACGCCGTCGTCGAGGCGGCTCGCCGGCACTCCGATATCGTGATCGGCGCCATCGCGGGCACGGCCGGGATGCGGTCGACCTTTGCAGCGATCGAGGCTGGCCGAACCATCGCCTTGGCCAACAAGGAAACTCTCGTCTGCGCGGGTGGGGCCGTGATGGAGGCATCGGCCCGCTGCGGGGCGCGCCTCCTGCCGCTCGACAGCGAGCACAACGCGATCTTCCAGGCTCTCGGCGACGCGGACTGGGGCTCGATCGAGCGCATGACTCTGACGGCCTCGGGCGGCCCGTTCCGAACCTGGAGCGCCGAGCGCATCGCGGCCGCGACGCTCGAGCAAGCCCTGGCACATCCGAATTGGGCCATGGGACCGAAGGTGACAATCGACTCGGCAGGGTTGATGAACAAAGGCCTCGAACTGATCGAAGCGCACCATCTTTTCGACATCTCCCCCGATCGTCTCGACGTCGTGGTCCATCCGCAATCCGTGGTGCACGGGTTCGTCAGTTTCGCCGACGGCTCGGTGGCGGCAGGTCTTGCCTTGCCCGACATGCGCGTGCCGATCGCCCACTGCCTGACATACCCGCACAGGGTGGAGAGTGGAGCAGGCAAGCTCAACCTCGCGAGGGTCGGCGCCCTGACGTTCGAGGAACCGGATCTCGATCGGTTTCCCGCCTTGCGGGCAGCGATGGATGCATTGCGGCAGGGCCAAGGCCTTCCCACCGTGCTCAACGCGGCCAACGAAATCGCGGTCGAAGCGTTCATTTCCCGGCGGATCGGGTTCTCTGACATCGTGCCGCTGGTCGAACGCACATGCGAACTCGCCCTCAAGGAGGGATTCGCGCGGACGCCTTCTACCGTCGAGGAGGCGCTCGCCATTGACCATGTTTCGAGAGAAAGAGCCGCGTCTCTCTTGGATTAGGCGCTTCGAAGTGAGAGTGTAAACCAATCGGTAACCATGCGGCCTTGTCGGTCAGTCACCCTTCAGGTGAAATCTCCGATCGGCCGCTCGGCGTTGGCCTGGCGACATATCGCAATGGATCCGAGTGGTTCGATGGAGCTGTCGATGTCGTTTTTCGCCCATTTCGGCTCGGTGTTCGGATATTTGATTCCGTTCCTGTTCGTGCTGACCATCGTGGTCTTTTTCCATGAATTGGGACACTTTCTCGTGGGCCGCTGGTGTGGTGTACAGGTCGACGTCTTTTCCCTCGGCTTCGGCCCGGAAGTGGCGGGCTTCGTCGACCGGAAGGGGACTCGCTGGCGCCTGGCCGCGATCCCGCTCGGCGGATACGTGAAGTTCCACGGTGACGTGAACGCCGCCAGCATTCAGACCGAGGCCGCAACGGCGGGCATGGCCGAGGCCGAGAAGGCGGTGACCTTCTCGGCTCAATCGGTCCGCAAGCGCGCCGCCATCGTGGCGGCCGGGCCAATTGCCAATTTCGTTCTGGCGATCGTGATCTTCTCGGGCACCTTCTACGTCCAGGGCAAACCCGTGCTTTTGCCGCGAGTGGAAACGGTCGTCCCCGGCAGCGCCGCCGCCAATGCCGGCTTCGTTGCCGGGGATTACGTTCTTTCGATCGACGCCACACCGATCGAGAGTTTCGCCGACATGCAGCGCATCATCAGCGCCGCCAGCCAGATGCCCCTGACCTTTCGGGTCGAGCGCGGCGACGCCACGGTTACTCTGACAGCGACACCTGAGCGCAAGGATGTTGTCGGGCCTTTTGGAACCTCTCGCATCGGCGTCCTCGGCGTATCCGCCTCGAGCAACCCGGCGGACTTCAAAACCGAGCGGCTCAGTCTTCTGCAGTCGGTATCGACAGCAGCGACCGAGACGTGGTTCGTGGTCGATAGGACGGCAAGCTACATCGGCGGTTTATTCGTCGGTCGGGAAACGACGACGCAAATTTCCGGCCCGATTCGAATCGCGGAATTGTCGGGCGAGGTGGCCAAGATCGGCCTCGGCGCGCTGCTCAACCTTGCGGCCATCCTTTCGATTTCGATCGGCTTGATCAATCTCGTGCCCGTGCCGTTGCTCGATGGCGGCCACCTCATGTATTTCGCCTTCGAAGCAGTCCGTGGCCGCCCAATGAGCGAAAAGGCCCAGGAATTCGGCTTCCGGATCGGTCTCGCCATCGTATCCATGCTGATGATCTTCGCCACTTACAACGACATCGCCCGCCTGGTGCATGGTTAAGCGAATAATGATGGGGCGTGTCGCTGAGGCCACGGCAGGTGACATTCGAAAGTGGGAAGGGATCAACGCGGTTTGCACCCCCTCGTAAACCTTGTAGAAGCGAAATTCCTGGAAAAGGAGACTCCGGACCCGCAAGGGTTCCGGGTTTGGTGATGAGTTGGTGCTCAGGTGAGCAATCGAGAGCGGGACATCCGCTCGAGAATGGACAGGGACCGATTGCCTATGCGTTTTCTTCGAGGCTTTCTGACTAGGCTCGCCTTTTCGGTCGCCGTGTTGGCATGCATCGCCGGCTTCGTTGCGCCGGCTGCCGCAGCCGCCATCGTGGTCGAAGGCAACCACCGCGTCGACGCGGAAACGGTGCGTAGCTATTTCACGGGTCAGGATCAGGCGAAGATCAACCAGGCCGTCAAGGAACTCTACGGGACAGGTCTTTTCTCCGACGTCCGGGTGACGCAGCAGGGCGGCCGTATCGTCGTCCATGTGGTCGAGAACGGCGTGATCAATCGGGTGGTTTTCGAGGGCAACAAGAAGGTCAAGAGCGAACAGCTCGAAGCCGAAGTCCAGTCCAAGACTCGCGGTCCATATTCTCCGGCGATCGTGCAGGCCGACGTTCAGCGCCTGAGGGAGATCTATCGTCGCTCGGGCAATGGCAACGCCAAGATCACTACCCGAACCGTCGACCTGCCGAACGGTCGTCTCGACGTTGTCTTCACCATCGACGAGGGCAGTAAGACCGGCGTGAAGGCGATCAACTTCGTCGGCAACCACGCCTATTCCGAGCGCAAGCTCCGCGGGTTGATGCAGACCACCGAAATGAACTTCTTGTCGTGGCTCAAGACGACCGACGTCTACGATCCAGACAAAATCGCGTCCGACGAAGAACTGATCCGCCGATACTATCTGCGCAACGGCTATGCGGATTTCCGGATCGTCGGCACCGACGTGAAGTTCGACTCGGAGGAGGGCGGTTACATCATCACCGTCACGGTCGAGGAAGGCGCCCCGTATACGGTCAGCAGCGTCAAGATCGACTCGCACATCCCCGACATCAATGGCGAAGCTCTGCTCTCTTTCGTCCGCCTTGAAGCGGGCGACACATACGACGGCGATCTCATTCAAAAATCTGTCGAAGCGCTGACGCGGGAAGTGGCCCGGCGCGGCTACGCGTTTTCAGAGGTGCGACCAAGGGGCGACCGCGATCAAGCGGCGCATACGGTGTCCATCGGCTTCGTGGTCGACGACGGGCCGCGCGTCTACATCGAGCGGATCAACGTTCGCGGGAATACGCGAACCCGAGACTATGTGATCCGGCGCGAATTCGACATCGGCGAAGGCGACCCTTACAACAAGGTGCTGATTGACCGTGCCGAGCGCCGGCTCAACAGCCTGGGCTTCTTCAAGAAGGTCAAGATCACCAACCTACCCGGCTCCTCGCCCGATCGCGTCATCATCGATGTCGAGGTCGAAGATCAGCCAACCGGCTCCTTCGCCATCTCGGGCGGTTATTCGACATCCGACGGCTTCATCGCCGAGCTTTCGGTGACCGAAACGAATTTTCTCGGACGCGGTCAGTTCGTCAAGGTCGCGGTCCAAGAGGGCCAGTATGCTCGCGGCATAGACCTGTCCTTTACCGAGCCCTACATCCTGGATACGCGGATCTCAGCGGGGTTCGACCTGTTCGCCAAGCAGAACGACAATACGCAGTACACCGATTATCGCACGTTCCTGACGGGCGGTACGTTACGACTGGGCATTCCGATCACGGACGAGTTTGCGATATCCCCGCACTATTCGCTCTACAATACTCGGATCACCATCCCGGACACCGCGTCCAGTCCCTTCAACGATTGTAACTTCCCGATCGATGGCGTCACGCCGGGGATAGGCTCGCTGAGCTCGGTCCCCCCGTCGATCGACTCGAACTGTCTGACGAATGGCGAGGCATCACTTGCGATCAAACAGGCGCAAGGCTCCACATTGACCTCGCTCGCCGGATTCAACCTGGATTATAATACCCTCGACAACCGCAAGGATCCGACTTCGGGTCTGTTCGCCGAGCTTCGTCAGGACGTGGCGGGTCTGGGTGGCGACTCGCAATTCATCCGCACCTCGGGCGACCTGCGCTACTATCGTCCGATCTTCGAGGACTTCGTCGGCATCGTCCACCTGCAGGGCGGCAATGTCACGGGATTTGGAAGCGAACAGCAGCTTAGGATCACCGACGAGTTCCAGCTCGGGCCGACGCTCGTGCGCGGCTTTGCGCCGTCCGGCATCGGCCCGCGGGACATCAGCAATTTGGCGGCGTACAAATTCAATCCGCTGGGCGGCTCGGAATATTTCGGCGCCTCTCTCGAAGTACAGTTCCCCTTGCCGTATCTCCCACGTGACCTCGGTTTGAGAGGCGCGGTCTTCTCCGATGCCGGTACGGCATTCGGCTACAATGGCAGGACGAACTTCACGCCGGGCGGCGGAGCCTGCGTGCCTGACGCCGTGGCGCCACTGTTCACGCAGGGGACCTGCGTCCAGGTCCGCGACTCCAGCGTGATCAGGTCCTCGGTCGGCGCCAGCCTGCTGTGGGCATCTCCGCTAGGTCCGATCCGCTTCGACTATGCCTACGCCCTCAGCAAGGACAGATACGATGTGACGCAAGCTTTCCGGTTCTCGGGCGGCACGCAGTTCTGATCAACGCGCATTCCCACTCTTCCCGGACGCGCGGGACAGCGACCTGTGCGTCGCGCCCATGCTGTGTTGCGGCGGTCGAGGCGGATGGAATGTCAGGATGAGTACACCCATCTTCCACCATGTCGCCTGCGAACCCACGGTCGCCGAAATCGTGGCCTGGACAGGGGCAAAGCCGGGAGATGGAGCGGATCTCGGCTCTAGGATACGATCCGTGGCCCCGCTCGACCAGGCAGGCCCCGGCGCGATCGCGTTCTTGGACAACCCGAAATATTCGGCATCGCTTTCTGCGACGCGGGCCACGGCGTGCTTCGTTCCCGAACGATACGCCGGGCAGATTCCACGCGGTACGATCGCGCTCATAACTGCCGAGCCGTATCGCGCCTTCGCGGTCGTCCTCGGCAAGCTACATCCTGGGGCCCTGCGCCCAGGATCTTTGTTCGGCACGGGCGGCGTTTCTCCGGGATCAGTCGTGCACCCCGATGCGCGGCTGGAAAGCAACGTGATCGTCGACCCCGGGGCGGTGATCGGGCCACGGGCCGAGATCGGCGCTGGTAGCGTGATCGGCGCTCATTGCGTGATCGGCCCCGACGTCAGAATAGGCCGCGACTGCTCGATCGGGGCGCAAACCACCATTGTCAATACGCTTGTCGGCAACCGCGTCATCGTGCATCCGGGAGCGCGGATCGGCCAGGACGGCTTCGGTTTCGCCATGGGGCCGGGGGGCCACCTCAAAGTTCCCCAAATCGGCCGCGTCGTTGTCCAGGACGATGTCGAGATCGGCGCCAACACGACTATCGATCGGGGGTCGAATCGGGACACGGTCATCGGTGAAGGGGCCAAGATCGACAATTTAGTGCAGATTGGCCACAACGTGACCATCGGTCGCCACTGCGTCATCGTCTCTCAGACGGGGATTTCCGGATCGACGACCCTCGGAGATTTCGCGGTGACTGGCGGACAGGTCGGTCTCGCCGGTCATTTGACGGTCGGATCCGGCGCGCAGATCGGCGCCAAATCAGGCGTCATGAACGACATACCTGCCGGCGAGCGCTGGTTCGGTATCCCGGCCCAATCGGCCCGGGAGCAGTTCCGCCTCCATGCTACTCTCCGGCGGCTCGGGCGGAGCGGTGCGAATGAGAAATCCGGTGCGCCGAGGTCGACCAGTCACACGGGTTGAGACATGTGTTGCTTTGCAAGTTATGCGACTGCGCTCTCGTACGTCGGGGCAGACCGATCGCCAAAAGGCCATGACCGGGGATGAGAATGGACGATGCGGCCCGTACGGACCTCGACGCACTCGGTATCTTGCAATTGCTGGAATACCTGCCGCATCGCTATCCGTTTCTGCTGGTGGATCGCATCATCAGGATGCAGTCGGACGAAGCTTGCATCGGCATCAAGAACGTCACGTTCAACGAGCCCCAGTTCCAGGGGCACTTTCCGGGTCGCCCCATCATGCCGGGCATCCTCCTGATTGAAGGAATGGCGCAAACGGCCGGGGCATTGTGCGTCCACTCGCAGAAGCTGGCCAAGCCCAAGCTCGTCTACTTCATGACGATCGACAAGGCCAAGTTCCGCAAGCCGGTCATCCCTGGAGACACCGTCGAGTACCACCTGCAGAAGCTGAACAAGCGCCGCAACATGTGGTGGTACAAGGGTGAGGCGATGGTCGACGGTACGCTCGTTTGCGAGGCCGAGCTCAGCGCCATGCTCGTGATGGAGTAATGGAGCCGGGCTCGCTGAGCCGGAAGTTAGCGCTGGGCACAGGGCGAGCTCTCGAAGGATCCGCGTTATTCTCGCCCAATCGACGTTTCGTGGTTTGCCTCGGGCGAAAACGCCCTTGCCTGAGGCTCGATCCGAGACTCATCGCGAGTGTGCCGCGGCATCGGCACCGGCGGGAGTTTCGGGACCGGAGTGACTGGAAAGATGGCAGGAGCTGAGCATCGAGAAGCCCGGGCGTCCGCCCTTATTCACGCCTCGGCCGTGGTCGCACCTGGGGCGATGCTCGGGAGGAACGTGGAAATCGGTCCTTTTTGCATGGTCGGACCCGAGGCGGAACTGAGCGACGACGTGCAACTCTTGTCGCACGTCGTGGTTGCCGGACGGACGACGATCGGCGCGCGGACCCGCGTTTTTCCCTTCGCCGCACTTGGCCACGAACCGCAGGACCTCAAGTACAGAGGTGAGGCTTCTGTTCTCAGGATCGGCGCCGATTGCCTGATCCGGGAAGGCGTCACCATGAATCCCGGAACGACGGCTGGCGGGCTGCTGACCAGCATCGGCGATGCAAGCGTCTTCCTCGCGCAGAGCCATGTCGCTCATGATTGCCGGATCGGGAACAACGTCGTTTTCTCCAACAACGTCATGCTGGCCGGCCATTGTCGGGTCGGCGACTACGCCATTCTGGGCGGGGGTGCGGCGGTTCACCAGTTCGTCAGGATCGGGGCACATGCTTTTGTCGGCGGTCTCGCGGGTGTCGAGAACGATGTGATCCCTTATGGGATCGCGCTCGGCAATCGGGCTCACCTGGCGGGGCTCAACGTCGTCGGGCTGAAGCGGCGGGGGTTTTCGCGCGACCAGATTCATGACCTTCGCCGAGCCTACCGGGCTCTGTTCGGTTCCCAAGGGACGCTGCAGGAGCGGGTCGAGCATGTCGCGGCGGAATTCCCGGATCAGCCGGAGGTCGCGGAAGTCCTCAGTTTCGTGCGCGACGGCAAAGATCGAGCGATCTGCACGCCCCGAGACGGTAAAGACTCGGAATGAACGCCGCCGCAGCAGGTGCCCGGCGCAAGTTGCCGGAGCCGCTGAGCGTGTTCTTGGTCGCCGGCGAACATTCCGGCGATCATCTCGGCGCAGGATTGATGCGCGCCTTGCGAAGTCGCGTCGACGCCATCCGTTTTGCGGGAGTCGGTGGCGAACGCATGATGCGCGAAGGGCTGCACCCGCTTTTTCCCATGTCCGACATAGCGGTCATGGGCTTCGCTCCGGTGCTCCGCCGATTGCCGCGGATCCTGCGCCGTATCGACGATACGGTCGCGGCAGTTCTCGACGCCAGGCCGGACGTACTGGTCATCATCGACAGCCCGGACTTCACCCACAGGGTCGCCCGACGCGTTCGTCGGGGCGCCCCTCGGATCCCGATCGTCGACTATGTCAGCCCGACGGTGTGGGCATGGCGGCCGGGCAGGGCGCCGGCGATGCGGGGTTATGTCGATCATCTGCTGGCCCTGCTGCCGTTCGAGCCCGACGCCCACCGCCGACTCGGGGGACCGCCGTGTACCTACGTCGGACACCCGCTGATCGAGCGCCTCGACGAACTGCGGCCCGATGGCGAAGAGCGATCGTCACGCGAAATGCGCTCGCTTCTGGTCCTTCCGGGATCGCGCCGGTCCGAAATCCGGCGCCTGTCAGCGGTATTCGGCGAAACTGTCGCGCGGCTCGTGGAGGATCTTGGGCCGATCGACATCGTCCTCCCGGCGGTTGAGGATCATCAGGAGGAGATCACAGAGCACGTAAGGCGGTGGCCAGTCGCGCCGCGCATCATTATCGGGGAAGCCGCCAAGCTGGCGGCGTTCCGGCGTGCGCGCGCGGCACTCGCCGCATCGGGCACCGTCACGCTGGAACTTGCCTTGTCGGGGGTTCCCATGGTGGTCGCCTACAAAGTGTCTCCCTTCGAAATTTGGCTCAAATACGTGGTGAAGGTCCCTTCCATCGTTCTGCCGAACCTTGTTCTCGGCAGAAACGCCGTTCCGGAGTTCATCCAGAACGATTGCACGGCGGAGAATCTTGCCGCGTCCTTGCGCCCGCTTCTGGTCGGAGGCCGGGAGCGCGAACAACAAGTCGCCGCCTTCGCTCAGCTGGACTCCGTTATGCGGCTCGATCAGCCAGCCAGTCCGAGCCAGCGCGCCGCGAGCGCGGTGCTGTCCATGGTCGAAAGCTCGCCCGCTGAAACCGCCAACTTTAACGACTCCATCCCCCGGATTTAAAGACTTATCAACCATAGCGAGGCATTGATGTGCGGCTGGGTCGTCGAACCTGAACTCGCCGCGTACCTCGACTTCGTTGCTCGAGTTTCCGCCTTTAGAGCTCCGGTCGCGTGGAACCCGACAAGATCGAGGTCGATGATGTCGATTCGGAGCGAAGTCGAGCGCGAGCGGGTGCACTCGGCGCCTGCGGCCGGAGAACTGGACGTGGGCGGGCTCGGCCGCAGCCTGCGCCGGCGCAAAGGCTGGATCATCGGCCCGGCCCTGGCGTGCTTTGCCCTGGCGGTCGTCTTCGTTTCGGTGGTCCAGCCGCGTTACACCGCCGACGCGAAGGTCCTGATCGAGAACGGCGAAAACTATTTCACGCGTCCCGACAAGGCTGAACCGCAGCAGCCGCAGCTCCCCGACGACGAGGCCATCCAGAGCCAAGTCCAGCTGATCTCGTCGCGCGACATCGCCCGGGAGGCCATCAAGCGCCTGGATCTGAAAGGCAACCCTGAGTTCGATCCGCTCGCCCGAGGTCTCAACCCATTTTCGCGTCTTCTGATCATTCTGGGTCTGGAACGCGATCCGACGACGGTCTCGCCGGAAGACCGCATCCTGCGATCGTACTATGACAAGCTGACGGTGTTCCCGGTCAATAAGTCGCGGGTGATCACGATCGAGTTCACCGCCACCGATCCAGACCTCGCCGCCAGGGCCGCCAACACGATTGCCGACCTCTACATAGAGGCACAATCAGACGCCAAACGTGGCAGCGCCAGAACCGCGGCAGCATCGCTGGCTTCGTTGATCGCCGACCTTCGGACACGAGCCGCCGAGGCCGAATCGAAGGCCGACGCCTTCCGCAGCCAGTCGGGTCTGCTTGTCGGAACCAACAACAACACGATCACGGCTCAACAGCTCGCCGAGATCAGTACACAGCTCGCCCAGGCCCGTACCGCGGAAGCGGATTCTCAAGCGAAGGCCAAGCTGCTGCGCGACATGATACGACAGGGCCGGATCAGCGAGGTGCCCGATGTCGCCAACAACGAACTGATCCGCCGAATTTCCGAACAGCGTGTGAATCTGCGCGCCGAAATCGCCCTGCAATCACGCACGTTATTGCCGGGCCATCCTCACATGCAGGAACTCAACGCTCAGCTCAAGGACGTCGACAACCAATTGCGTGCAGCCGGCGAGAAAGCCGTCAGGACCCTCGAAACGATGCCCGGATCGCCGCGAGCCGTGTCGACAATCTGACGGCGGCGCTGGACGTTCAGAAAAAAACCGCGAGCACGGCCGGTGTCGACCAGGTTCAGTTGAACACGCTTGAACTCCAGGCCCGCCTGCTGAAGGACCAGCTTGAATTCAACACCGCCAAATATCAGGAAGCGGTGGCCCGGGAGAGTGCGGCGTCGGCCCCGGCCGATGCCCGCGTGATTTCACGCGCAGACCCGCCTCAGCTGCCCTCGTTCCCCAAAAAGCTCCCCGTCATCGCTATTATGACACTCGCCGGGCTGGCGTTGTCGGTCGGAATGCTGATCGCGCGAGAGGTACTGTCCGGGCGCGCGTTCGTCGTCGACCAAGTCGAAACCGCGCTGCCGCAACAGGTCGAGCTCATGCCGGCTGTGGGCGCGGTGCCCGCGCCAGCATCAGAAGCCGTTGTCGTGAAGACGCCGGCGGCGCCGCTGCCCGCTACCCGCGACAGCGAGCCGAATGTAGTGGCGGTGCTTAGAGAGCTGCGCTCGAGCAGGCAAACCACGCTGGCGACCCGCATCCTGGTGACCGCGTTGTCCGCCCAGGGCGAAACAGCCGCTGCCGCCGTAACCCTCGCCCGTCAACTCGCCATCGAAGCACGAACCATTTTGGTCGATTTCAACCGTGGTGCGCCTGCCCTGAAAAACCTGCCGGTCGCACCGGCCACGTCCGACCGGGAAGACCAGGACTTGTCGGGCCTAAGCGAGCTTCTGTCCGGTGACGCGACGTTCGCGGAGATCATCCATCGCGATGGCCTTTCCCGCCTGCATGTCATTCCGACGGGCAAGGGTGACCTGCCCGAAGATGAACACTCAGGGTTCGGTCTCGTCCTGGACGCTCTCGCCGAGACCTATGATTATGTGTTGATGCATGCCCCTTCGCCCCACCACACCGTGACGCGCATTCTCTCGGCCGACACGGATGCGACGGTGTTGCTGAGAGCCGAGGGGACGCCCGAAGCAGACGTCCAGGCAGCGAGGGCGGATCTCGAAGAGCGGGGCACCGCACCAGTGTACACGATCTCGGCTTCAACCCTGGCGGCTGCCGGACTCGTGCGCGACGCTGCGTGACGGTTTGCGGCGGCTCCTGCGCAGCAGCTGGACGAGCTTCCAGGCCCAGGCCGATTGTTTGATCGACCGCTTGGCGTGAAGCCTCAGGCGTTCGGCCTCAGCGAACAGCTTCCCCCTGATCGATATCGCGACCAGACTGTCGAATAGCGGTTCAGGGTTGGGACAATAGGTGTTCTTGTAGAGCGCCTCGCCGACTCCGAGGTCGAACGTGCTCAATCCCGCCTCGCACTTGGCCTGGATCAGCGCCGCAAGCAGGACCTCGCCGGGGCTCGTCCTCAGGAGTTCAGGATCCGAATCGAAGGACATCGCCATTCCGCAAAAGCGGCTTCCGTGGGTTGTTCCAGCAAAGGTCGCCAGAATGCGCTCGCCGCAGAACAGGGCATGAAGCTCCACCGCCGGATCCTGCCCGGCAGAAACGGAGGCATGCTCCAGAAAGGTTCGCAGGTCCGGCAGATCCTTCGCGTTCAGCCCCAAAGCGGCGCTGCGCGCCCTGCGCTGTGCGACAAAGGCATCCAGAATAGACCGCCCTTCGGCTGCGGTTTGCGCGACCCTGTGCTCGACCCGACCGAGCGCCTTCATGCGCGCGGTCTTCTGGCGGAGCTTCTTGCGCGATTCGCGCGACAGATTCTGCTTGAAATGGGCCTCCGGGTCGCGCGTGAGCGCCACCTTGTAGGCGAAGCTGGGACTCGGTTGGCAAGGCAATCCCGCCAGCGGATTGGGCGTGCCCTCCCAATTGTGAGGCTGGTTGCGGAAGACGAAGAGGTCGACGGCCGCGCCGTTGGCGGCAGCGCCCGCTTGGAGCAGCCTCATGACCTCCGACGGGGTCCAATGCGTGTCCGATCGGAACAGGCCAAGGTTGAAATTGCTGTCCTTGCCACCCAGAAAGCCGCATACGGTCAGAAAGCCCTGCCGCCAAAGCCCCAAGGGCAGAAGGGCGAGGGGCGCGTCGTGGATGTCATAGGCCACCATGAGGAATGGCAACACACCTGTGGCTTTGCCGGTCGACTCGATCCACGGCAGCAGCCAACGCCGGGTTTGATAGGGTGAAACCGTCGCGCGCGCCTCAAGCTCGCTCCAGGCACCGAGCGCACCGGCCGGTTCCCGGTGGACTTCGACGCGGCAAAACAGCGCCATCGGATCCCCGCTTCGCGGCGCTGAAATGGTCGCTTTGGTCGCATTCGGCGGGGGGGACGATGCGGCATCGACCATATGCAGTCTCCCGAAACCTCGCCTTGAGGGAGGCTCCTTCCCGCCATTGGTAGCAAGAAAGGATCAACGGCTTCTTGACTAGGGTGGTGGCTGACCTTCGCGGAACGGGGACGGACGTTGCGGCAGAAACTGATCGGAGCAGGCTTTTCGCTTCTGGGGGCCACCGGACTGCATCGGCTGGCCGCACCGGGGCTGCGGGGCCTGGGGGCTATTCTCATGTTTCATCACGTCAGGCCGCCTGGCGCGCAGCCCTTCGGGCCGAATGGCCTCCTGGAGATCACGCCCGCATTTCTCGAAGCGGTCGTCATACGATTGCGAAAACTTGGCTACGAAATCGTGACGCTGGATCAAGCGGTAACGCGCCTCCGTACTCCGATGGCACGCGGCACTCCCTTTGCCGTGCTGACGTTCGACGACGGCTACCGGGACAATGTCGAGTACGCGTTGCCGCTGCTCGAGAAACATGCCGCTCCCTTCACGATATACATTGCGACGGGCTTCGCAGACCGATCGGCGCACCTCTGGTGGACGGAACTCGAAGAAGCCGTTCGTCGCGCTCCCGCGATCGAGGTTGTGGTCGGGACCGAGACTCTGAAGCTGCCGGCCTCCACCCTGCGGCAGAAGCAGGCGGCTTTCGAGGCCATCTATTCGCATTTGCGCAAGGGTTCGGAGGAGCAGCTGCACGCCGTTTTGAGCGAGCTATGCGCCGCGACCGGAATCGATCGACCCGCGCTTGTGCGGGAGCGTTGCCTCGATTGGGACGAAATATTGCGTCTCTCCGGACATCCGCTCGCAACCATCGGAGCGCACACGCTCACCCATCCCAGATTGGCCAAACTCGATGACGCTTCCATGATGGCCGAGATAGGCGAAAGCCGAACCGAGCTCGAGACCAGGCTCGGCCGAAAGGTGCACCATCTGGCCTATCCGGTCGGCGATCCGACCTCAGCCGGGGCGCGGGAGTTCGCGGCCGCGCTTTCTCTCGGCTTCACCACCGCCGTGACGACTCGTCCGGGCCTGATTTTCGGCGACCCTGCCGAGCATCTCACGGCTTTGCCGCGCCTTTCGGTGAACGGCAATTGGCAGGACC
>JBBPYT010000334.1:0-4804 GCA_038199665.1 Hyphomicrobiales bacterium | reverse complement strand
TCCTGAATGCGCTGATGAGGGCCGGCAAGCCCAGCCCGGGTGCTTCGGACAATTCGCTTGATCTCGTGCGGCAGCATCCCTTCGCGGCGACTCCCGGCGTAGCACTGGCCTACAAGCTCTATTGGTTGCCGGTCGTGGGGGCGCTGCGGCACAGAGAAACGCGGGCGATGGCCGGGGCGGTGCTGATCTCGCTGGTGCTGGTCTTCATCGGCACGGATACGTCCCGGCTTGTGCAATTCAGCTCCCTCGGCTTCCTGATCGCGATGGGCTCGGTGTTGCCGACCTGGCCCAACGCCTCGCGCACTGCCTTTGCGGCCGCCAATCTGTTGGTCCCCAGCCTCTATGTTGCGACCAACGCCGAGCCCTTGTGGGGCACCGGCCTCTATTCCCTCTACCTCTATGGGGCTCAGGCTGCAGGGCTCGAATGGGGACGCCTGTTCGTGCAATGAGCTCATCCGAGCGAAGCTCCTCGACTTGCCCGACATTGGAATCGGTCGCATAAAGGTCGGGCTTCCGAGCGGAAAGCAAAACCGAGGAAGCGATCTGACTTGCGGCTGGCGATTTCGGTTTGGCTAGCCACATCTCCGGTCGAGGCGGCGCATCAGCCGCCATGAGAGAACCGAGCAACGTCCCATGACCATCGCCGTGACGCCCCCGGCCCGCACCCTCCGCCTGCAGCCCCAAGATAACGTCGTCGTGGCGGTCGACGTGCTCGAAGCCGGCAAGCCCACCACCTCGGGGCTCGTGCCGTTGGCCCGGGTGCCCAAGGGCCACAAGATGGCGACCGAGGCGATCGCGACCGGGACCCCGGTGCTGAAATTCGGCCAGATCATCGGCTTTGCGACGCAAAGCATCGCGCCCGGCGAGTGGGTGCATGAGCATAATCTGGCCATGGGGGCGGATTTCGACCGCGACTACCAGTTCGCGCAAGGGGCCAAGCCCGAACCGGTACTGCCGATCGACCAGCAGGCGACGTTCCAGGGTTATCGGCGCGCCAACGGCAAGGCGGGCACGCGCAATTACCTTGCCATTCTCACCAGCGTCAACTGTTCGGCCTCGGTGGCGCGCTTCATGGCCAAGCAGGTCGAGCGCTCCGGCATCCTCGGCGACTATCCGAACATCGACGGGGTGATCGCCCTGGTGCATGGCACCGGGTGCGGCATGGCCGACAAGGGCGAGGGCTTCGAAGCCCTGAAGCGCACACAATGGGGCTACGCCACCAATCCCAATATCGCCGGCGTACTGCTGGTGGGCCTCGGCTGCGAAGTCTTCCAGATCGGCCGCATGAAGGCCGAATACGGTCTTGGCGAAAGTGACCGGTTCCAGACCATGACGATCCAGGACACGGGCGGCACGAAGAAGACCGTGGAGGCGGGCGTCGAGCGGCTGCGCGCCATGATGCCGTCCGCCAATGATGCCCGTCGCGAAACGCTCCGCGCGTCCGAGCTGATGTTGGCGCTGCAATGCGGCGGCTCGGATGGCTATTCGGGCATCACGGCCAATCCCGCGCTCGGCGCGGCGGCCGACACGCTGGTGCGCCACGGCGGTACCGCGATCCTGTCCGAAACGCCCGAGATCTACGGCGCCGAACATCTGCTGACCCGGAGGGCCGCGACGCGCGAAGTGGGCGAGAAGCTCGTCGACACGATTCACTGGTGGGAGGCCTACACCAAGCGCAACGGCGGCGAGATGAACAACAATCCCTCGCCCGGCAACAAGGCCGGCGGGCTGACCACCATCCTCGAAAAATCGCTCGGCGCGGCCGCCAAGGGCGGCACTTCGACCCTGACCGGCGTCTACCGTTACGCCGAACCGATCACCGCCAAGGGGTTCGTGTTCATGGACACGCCCGGCTACGATCCGGTGTCGGCAACCGGCCAGGTGGCGGGCGGCGCCAACATCCTGTGCTTCACCACAGGGCGCGGCTCGGCCTACGGGTGCAAGCCGACGCCCTCGATCAAGCTCGCGACCAATTCCGACACCTTTCGCCGCATGGTCGACGACATGGACATCAATTGCGGTGACGTGCTTGACGGCGTCTCGATCGAGGACAAGGGCAAGGAAATCTTTGCCAAGATCCTGGCCGTGGCCTCCGGCGAACACTCGAAGTCCGAGGCGCTCGGCTACGGCGACGCCGAATTCGTGCCGTGGCAGATCGGCGCCACGATGTGAGGTGGAGCAGAGGGTGGTGGCGCGTGCGAGCGTGACGCCGACGGAAGGCGCCATCCTGCCGGTGATCATGTGCGGCGGTTCCGGGACACGGCTGTGGCCGGCATCGCGGGAAAGCATGCCGAAGCAATTCATTTCCCTTCTGCACGATCTGTCCAGCTTCCAGAGCACGGTGCAGCGCGTCAGTCACCGGGAGTTCAAGCGCCCGGTCGTCCTGGCCTCGAGCGATGTGCGATTCATTGCGGCCGAACAGCTGCAATCGGCAGGGGTCACGGCCGACCTCGTGCTCGAACCGATGCGGCGCGATTCCGCGGCTGCCGTAGCCGTCGCCACCTGCATCGCCGCGCGGCAGGCGCCGGACTCGATCGTACTGATCCTCGCAGCCGACCACCTGATTTCCGATTCGGAGGCTTTCGTTCAGGCCTGCCACGAGGCCGCGGAGGCTGCGCGGGCGGGCTTCATCATGGCTCTCGGCGTGAAGCCAACCGCTCCCGCAACAGGCTACGGCTATATCCAGCCGGGCGACCCCATATCCGGCACGAAAGCTGCCCGGGTCGAGAAATTCGTCGAGAAGCCCGACGAGATGACTGCCGCAGGCTATATCGACCAAGGCTTTCTTTGGAACAGCGGCAACTTCCTGTTTCGCGCCGACGTCATGTTGGGGGAACTGCAAAGCTTCGCTCCCGAGGTGTTGGCCTCGGCGCAAGTCGCCCTGGACCGATCGACCGTTGATCTCGACTTCATACGCCTCGATGAGCAGGCCTTTGCCAAGTCTCCGAAGATCTCGATCGACTATGCGGTGATGGAACGGACCAGCAGGGCAGGCGTGCTGCCGGTCTCTTTCGCCTGGTCGGACATCGGCACCTGGAGCGCGATCTGGGACGCTTCCGCCCAGGATGAAAATGGAAACGTCTTGCGTGGCCATGTCGAGACCGTGGCGACGCGCAACAGCCTCGTGCACAGCGATACCATGCTGACCACGGTCGTGGGCCTGCAGGATGTAGTGGTCATTTCGACGCTCGATGCCGTCCTGGTGACGTCGCGCAAGGACTCGGATCAGGTCAAGGACCTTGTCGCCAGGCTCAAGACCAAGGGCTATCCGGAAGCGGACGAGCATCTGCGCATCTACCGCCCCTGGGGTTGGTATCAGCGCATCGACAACGGCACCCGGTTCCAGGTCAAGCGCATCATGGTAAAGCCCGGACACCGGCTCTCCCTGCAGAAGCACTTCCATCGGGCCGAGCACTGGGTCGTGGTCCGCGGAACCGCCGAGGTGACGGTCGACGACCAGGTTTTGCTCCGACACGAGAACGAGGCGGCCTACCTGCCGATCGGGTCGGTTCATTCTCTGGCGAATCCCGGCAAAATCCCGCTCGAACTGATCGAAGTCCAGGTCGGGAGCTATACGGGCGAGGATGATATCGTCAGGTTCGAGGATCGCTACGGACGGTGAGTTCCCGGGCCTCGGGCTGGCTGCCAGCAAGGCTCTTCCGGGACGGCCCTTGTACGGGTTGGAATTTCGGTCTAGGCAGGTTTCGTCCTCGGACGGGGTGGACAAAGCTGATCTTATGGTCGGCTGTCCAGCTTTGGCTGTCCCCGGCAGATCATAGTCGAGCAAGGCTGCAAGCGTATGGTTGCAAGCACAGCGTCGCCGCGACAGGAATTCCGTGGGCGCGGCTCTTCGGATCGGTCCGATCCTCTGCATCCTTCGTTGCCGATGGCGCAGGCAAGCGACCCGCGAATTGCCGTCCTTGTTCCTTGCTACAATGAAGAACTGACCGTTGCTGCGGTTGTTCGTGGGTTCCGCTCCGCCCTGCCGAGTGCACGGATTTACGTGTACGACAACAATTCGACCGATGGCACGATCGCCCACGCGCAAGAGGCCGGCGCGATCGTGCGGCTGGAACGACGGCAGGGCAAAGGGCACGTCGTCCGGCGAATGTTCGCCGACATCGAGGCGGACGTTTATATTCTGGTCGACGGCGACGACACCTATGAGGCGGCCGTGGCCCCGACCGTGGTCGAGCAGGTGGTGCAGAGCGGCCTCGATTTCGTCAACGTTGCGCGCGTGTCGACGGCGGTTGCGGCCTATCGTCCGGGGCATCGGCTTGGGAACCTCGTGCTGACCCAGATCGTCCGAACCATCTTCGGGCGGGAATGCTCGGATATGCTCTCGGGCTACAAGGGGTTGTCACGACGGTTCGTGAAGTCGTTCCCTGCCATGTCCAGCGGGTTCGAGACCGAAACCGAATTGACGGTCCATGCGCTCGAATTGCGCATGCCCATGGGCAAATTGACGGCGCATTACAAGGAACGCCCGACCGGGTCGACCAGCAAGCTTCGAAGCTATCGCGATGGCTGGCGAATCTTGATGCTGATTTCGCGGCTGGTCCGCGACGAACGGCCGCTTCAGTTCTTCGGTCTGTTTGGCCTTCTGACCGTTCTCTCCGGCATTATTCTGGGCTTGCCGATCGTCGGCACCTTCTTCGAGACTGGCCTTGTTCCACGGCTCCCCACAGCCGTTCTGAGCGTCGGGCTGGTGGTGCTCGGCTGGTTGAGCATCTTCGCCGGCGTGATCCTGGACTTGATGACGAAGACCCGGCACGAGTTGAAGCGGCTGGCTTATCTCTCCGTT
>JBBPYT010000333.1:0-5822 GCA_038199665.1 Hyphomicrobiales bacterium | reverse complement strand
GCGTCTTGCTGCCGAAATCAGCCTTGCTTTGCTGCAGATGGTCCAGCGCCGCGGCGTAACGCCTTTCCTTGAGGAGCGCAGAGGTGCGCCAGCAGGCGATCGAATGCCGATCGTCGGGCATGTTACCAGGCAGAGCCGCATCGAGCCGGTCGTGAACTTCGTCAAACTTGTTCGCACGGAGCAGGCCGTGAACTTTCGTCATCGGTGAGCACTATCGTCCTCCAGTCGCGATCAGACGGGATTTCCTCCGCAGCGAGCACTGACCAAGCCGCGAGCGCCTTGATAAACATCTCTGTGGCCACCAGTCAGACCCCGCGACGGGGAGGCTTGGCTCACCATGCGCTTGCAACTCTCGATGGCTTGCCTCCACTCTTCTTCACAGTCCTCCGGCATGGCGATATCACCGACCCGCCAGGGTGATGGTCGACAATGTCGGCCATGGCCTTGATCGCCTGCCGAAGCGGCCTGGCCTACCTCGGCGAATATCATCTCTGCCCCAGGATAGATCCCATCCTCCATCAGTTGCGACTGGACCAGGCGCCCGGTTACCGCATCCGGCCAAATCTTGAGCCCGGCATAGATCTGCGTGGTTTGGGCCTTGTTGAACGCGATCGTGGCCTTGGCGGCCGCATCCATCTGCCAGAGCGGCCGGAACTCGAAGGTGAGCCCGGCCGGCTCGACCCCCGCCGAGCGCAGGATCAGGCGGTCGAGCCGCTCCAGTTGCGGCCGCAGGTCGATCTCCTGCCTCGCCGAGATCATGTCGTAGTAGTTTCGCGTGTCGCTGTCCCCGGTGGCCGACAAGCCCGCCGGCGACTGACCGAGCAGCCGCGTCACCGGAATGTCGGCCGCGCCGGCCGCTACCTGGAGAAAGGTTCGCACCATCTCGGGCAGGCCGGCGAAATCGATCTTCTGCCGCGCCCAGGATTCGCCGTCCCCGAGCAGCAAGAGATTGTTGATCGACTTCATGGCCGCCGCGTAAGCGAAGCGGGCCGACAATTGGGCGGTCGTGGCGGCGCTCGACAGGTGTTCCGACAGGTTCGGCACGGTGACGACGTCGACCTTGGCCTCGTGCATGAGGCTGGTCGCGCCGGCCGTGGTCAACGCCACGGCATGGATCGCATCGTAGAGCGTCTGCAAGATGCTGTCGGACCAGACCGAAACCCCCAAGGACGGATCAGGCAGTTCGTTGCCGAGGAAGCGCAGCACGCGCGAGGGGTGGATCTGCAAGGCGCCGCGAGTCGGGGCCACGACCTCGTAGAGCGCCGGCTCGCCGAAATACGGATCGAGCGGGTCGCGGTTCACGGTCGGCGTGCTCAACTGCCAGCGGCTCACCGCATGCAGGAACTTGATGCCGCCGACCCCGATGGACTCCGGGTGGAGTTCGGAAGCCAGTGCCGCGGCATTCTCCTCGCCGGTGCCGACAATGATGGCGGCGCCCCCGTAGAGCCGGCCGAGCGTCAAGGCGCGCTGCACTGCCTTGCGCAGGTTGAGCCGCCGCTCCGCCCCTTCGACAGCTGCGACGGCGGCGCGCTCGCCGGCCCATTCGCGCCATTCGCGCACCATGTCGTAGGGCACGATGTCGACGATCTTCCGGGCCAGCCAGTCGCCGCGATACATGGCGTCGATCTGGCCGCGGCTGAGATCGTAGAGAAAGAAGCTGTCGTTGGCAGCCTTGTCCTTGCCGGCGTTCAGCGAAGCCGCAAGGTTCGACAGGCTGTCGCGGGCGAAGCCGGTTGAGGTTGACGAGTTCGACATCGGTCTCGCTTCGCGGAACGCAAATAAGTGGCGGCTAAACCACGTTCAGCAGACGATAATCGCTGCGGCGAACGGCTTCGAGCGCATAGCGCAAGGCGTCGATCACATGGTTGTGCCGGTCTTCGAGCACCGGCAGGATGTCGCCCGTCTGGGCGTCGACCTTGTACGAATAAAGCGCCAGTTCATCGATCGCGTGCCGGCAGTTCGGATGCACGACGATGTCATGCGCCTGCAGGAAGGCGACGCCCTCCTCGACCGAGCCTTTGCCCTTGCGGGCCGGCTTGATGCGGAAGCTTCCCCGGCGCATTGCGTCGATCAGTTCGGGCCGGGCGCTGTCAGCCACGATCGGCCAGGCGGCTCCGCCATGCGAACCTTCGATGGTTTTGAACAAGGCGCCGACCTCGTCGATCGGACACCCGACCCGGTAGGCTTCCCGGTCGATGTAAATCACGCGTCCCATGAGGAAGCAGCGGACCAGAACGGTCGGATCGACGGCGAAACCCCAATCCGCCCCGAAATAGGGTCGGGTGCCGTCCGGCACATCGAGACTGTCGATACGCCAGTTGCGGAACACGCGAGTTTCGGCGTGCTTCTGATAGGCGCCTTCCCAGATATGCGCGTATTTCTCAGGGTCGCGGTTTCGATCCCACAGGCGCTCGGCGTCGAGAACCGCTGGGAACCACGGATTGTCGCTGAAGCTGACGCGCCGCACGATGGCGTCCGGCCGCGCCGGCCCCCCGCGGAACATGCTGTCGACCGGATCGCTCGGCTGCCGGGGGTTCCAGGAGAACCAGAGTTCCGAGCCGGGCTTACGGATCGTCGGGATCAGGATGTCGAGCGAGAGCTGCGACACGCTCGCGGCTTCCTCGACCCAGGCGATGTCGATTCCCTCCACCGATTTGATCGATTCCGGGTTCGACCGCAGCCCGGCGAACAGGAAGAGCGAGCCGTTGCGACCGCGGATCGCCGCCTCGCTCGAGCGGTATCGGCCGCCGAGCCCGAGCGCCGCGATGCGGTCGTCGAGCAGCCGCTGCGAACTGTCCCGGATCGAGCGCTGAATTTCGCGCGCGGCGAGCACGCGCAGCGGCCTCTGGGCCGCGAGAAGCACCAGCGCCGTTGCGATCGAATGCGATTTGCCCGAACCGCGGCCCCCGTAATAAGCCTTGTAGCGGGCCGGGCGGAACAGCTCCCGGAAGGCTTCGGGCAGCTCGATCTCAAGATGTTTCGGCAGGCGTGACGAAGCGGACCGTGATGCCATGCGCCGCGTCATCCCCGTCGGCCGCCGCCTTGAGATTGCCGTAGCCGCGATCGATCAGCGCATTGATGGCCGAAACCCGCGCCTGCTCGCTCGTCGCCTCGTGGGCCAAGCGCGCCAGCTCGCGGATGGCATCGGGCACATAAGCCCGGATGGAGTCGCGGATGACGATTGTCGCATCATCGGGCGGCGGCTTGGCCTTGCTGGCCCGAGGCGCCATGGGACGCTCCAGAAAACAAAACCCGGCAGCGCCTCCGCTCCCGGGCCAAACCGCCCGGCTGGCGGGCCAAGACCGCATTTCTGCAGTTGATCCTTGTAGACCACATCAGCCGCCCAATGTCAAGAACAAAACAGGAACATTTAGCGATCACCTTTGCCCGTCCTACAGCACCGTCAATGCCGCTTCCTCTCCGGCGACGGTCGACCGGATGGTGCCCGCGCCGGCGTAGCGGCGCACCATGGCGCCGCAGAACTCGGCGAATTCCTCGGGCACCTGAGGAGCGCTGGTGTGGTGCGGCTCGATCCCGCGATGTTCGGGCGTGAAGCAGAAGGTCACGGTCACATCGAACGGCTCGAGCGCCCGCATCATGCGATCGAACCAGGCCAGCGCATCGGGCCGGAAAGAATCGGCCCAGGATAGCCCGGTGCGCAGGTAGGTCACGCCGAGGCGCTTCATCCAGTCGACCGCATGCTCGAGCCGATGATCCTCATAGTGGAACCACTGGCATAGGCCGAGAGCGGGCGTGTAATCCGAAAACGTCTTGGCCGCCAGCTTGGGAGTGCCGTCCTGGCGCAATATCCCCATGTGGAAATGCCGGTAATAGGACGAGCCTTCGGCTTCCTTGTGGCGCGTCGTGGCCTCCCACTCACGCGGCAGATCGTACAGGCTGTACCAATGAATGCGAGGCGCTTTGCCGATCAGCAGTTCCGCCGTTCGCTTCAGGCCCCAGTCCTGCACCTCCTCGGCCCCGAAGGTGGACACCCCCACCTCGCTGACCCAGATCGGCAGGTCGGTCACGGCGCGGATTTCGTCGAGCTTGGCCGGCCAGTCACCGATCTGCCAAAGATTCCAGTCGAGCGGAAAGCCGTGCACCGCAACACTGTCGATGGCCTCGAAAACGCCCTTCCCGGCGAGGTTCCGAATGAAGCTTGGGTCGATCGGCGACATGCCGCCGAGCACCCGCGGCAAGGCGCCGTTCTCGGCCCGGATCGCCTGGCCTGCGAGTTTCGTCATGGCGGCGAACTTGCTCCAGTCCGGATCGATGGCCGGGTCCCAATGGGACTTGTTGTTCGGCTCGTTCCAGATCATCGCGGCTTCGATCATCAGTAAAAATTCCTAAAGCTATTCGGACGTGAAAAATCGGGGACTTGCCAACACAAGGTAGAATTTATGGAGAAGCTTATCGACAACGCGGGTCTGTAGACCAGCAGATACATTCATCATGGGGCGACGTTAGCGAACGAACTCCACCGGAACGCCAGTATCTTCCGCAGGGCACCGATCGCGAACCTCATGGACTGAGCTGATGACCGATGGCGCCGATGTAGCAGTTCCGCACCGAGCTGTCGTTCGGCCGTCAGGGCACCCGGTATCTTGCCGGATAGGCGGCTTGCGCCAAGGCGCCGCGTTCAACCCGGCGGCACAAAAAGACCTCCGGGTCGGGATTGGCCAGGATGCTGAAGCCCGAAGAGCGCAGCATGGCGGCCGAGCAGGCCCGGTTGGGGGCCCACCAATTGGTCGGATCGCCCGCGTAACTGCCCTCGATGAAATGCATCTTGGGATAGCCCGGCTTGTCGAACTGTTCGGTCTTCCAGAAATCATAGTCGTTGGCCACGGGCTCGGTATCCTCGGATCCGCGCTGCAAGGATTGGAACAGCATCAGGTCCTTGGCGACGTTCTCGTAGATCAGGTCCAGCGCCAGCAGCGGATGGCGCAGGTGGTAGAGCACGCCCATGAAGATCACGAGGTCGAACGTTTCGCCGAGCGCCCCGACGTCATAGACGGACAGGCGGCGGAACTCGACGTCCTGGCCGATGGTTTGCGCCGCGAACCGCGCTTGGTTGAGATAATCCTCGTCGAAATCGATGCCGAGAACCCTCTCGGCCCCGCGCTTCTTCATCTCGATCGAGTAGAAGCCGCCGTTGCAACCGATATCGAGCACCGTTTTGCCGCTCAGGTCTGCCGGCAGCACGTGGGCGAAACCGCGGAACTTCACCCCCGGATAGTCGCCGAGAAAGTGATCGGGCGCCGTCCAGACGCCGCCAAGATCGATGTTGTGGAACCACGGCCCGAGTTGTTGCGCCCGCTCGCGTATCGTCGCCGCCACTCTCGCGCTTTGCGCTCGCGTCATGGAAAGCCCCCGTTCGCCGGAAGCGTGGCACCGGGCGGCGCCTTCGGCGGGCGGTCCTCGCCGGTCGCTCCGCCACCCGTCCGGCTCAAGAGACCGATCGCGGCCCTGTAGCCGTTGAACGTGCCGACGTCGACATAGGCTTCGCCGGCCCTCACCCCGCAGGCCCTGCCGCCCCCGGCCAGGTAGGCATTGACCAGCGTGCCGAAGAATTCGTCCGACCGCTCGCGCGCGATCCAAAGCTGCTCGAGGTCATGGAGCACGGCACCAGGCATCTTGAACCCGCCCCAGATCCAGCGCGACGCAGCGTCGGCGCGCTTTACCTGGATTTCCCGGACGACGCCATCCTGGTCGGTCACTACGGCGTCGAACAGGTCCGGTCGGTCGACGGGAAACAGCAGGAACGACAATCGGTCGTCCGGCAAGGCGCCGTAACCGTCCTTGGGAAACCAGATCGTGTCCGG
>JBBPYT010000332.1:0-5928 GCA_038199665.1 Hyphomicrobiales bacterium | reverse complement strand
GAGGCTGTTTCGTGGCCGCTCGGCAGGGCCGGCGTTGGCAGGGGCTGGGTCCGGCCCCTATAGCCGGACCGCGTCTTCGGGCCTTGGGAGCGGCTTGGGCAGTGGCCCGGGGGCGCGGTCCGGGGTCGGCGATAAGGTCGCTATCGAGCCGCAGGATTACGCCGCCTTCGAACGATCGCTCTCCGAGACCCAGACCGCCTATGGCCGCGAGGACATGAACGCCCTGTCCCGGCTTACGACACCCGAGATGCTGCGCTATTTCGGCTCCGAGATCGAGGCGAACCGCAGCCGCGGCCTGCGCAACGACGTTGCGGACGCCAAGCTGCTTCAGGGCGACCTCGCCGAGGCCTGGCGCGAGGGCCGCAGCGACTACGCGACCGTCGCGATGCGTTTCAGTGCCCGCGACACCATGGTCGACCGGGCAAGCGAGCGCGTCGTGTCCGGCGATCCAAGTCGCCCCAGCGAGGCCACGGAGCTTTGGACCTTCCAGCGCGAGAGCGGTGGTCCGTGGCTCCTCTCCGCCATCCAGCAGACCGGCTGAGGGTGGCGGAGGGAAGGCGCGGAGCCCTTACGGCGTCGGCGCAGCCAATTCACCCGGCTCTCGGGCCGCGATCTCCTTGGCGGCTCTAAGGTCGGCGACGAAGCGCTCGTATTCCGTTCTCTGCGAGTCCGCGTCGGGCAGACGAAGCAGGAACGAGGGGTGCACGGTGACGAAGACCGGGCCGGCAAGCGGCGATGAGAGCACCCTGCCGCGGGTGCCGAGCACCGAAGCGCTCTGGCCCGTCAAGGAGCGAATCGCCGTCGCGCCGAGCGCGATGGTCAGGCGAGGCCGCAGTACCGCGAGCTCTTGCTCGAGCCAGGCGTGACAGGCGTTGATCTCGCCGATGCCGGGCTTCTTGTGGATGCGTTTCTTGCCGCGCGGCTCGAACTTGAAATGCTTCACCGCATTGGTGACGTAGGCGCGTTTGCGGTCGATCCCGGCATCGCCGAGCGCCCGGTCGAACATGGCGCCGGCCGGACCGACGAACGGCTTTCCCGCGAGATCCTCCTTGTCGCCCGGCTGCTCGCCGACGAAGACCAGATCGGCTGTCGGCAGGCCTTCGCCGAAGACGGTTTGGGTTGCGAACTTGTAGAGGTCGCAGCGCCTGCATCCCGCCGCCTCGCGGCGTAGCGCGTCGAGGCTGTTGCCGCCTGCCGCCGGCGGGTCCTCGCGCATCCCGTCGCTCCGAGCCAGGATGGTTGCGGCGCGCTTCGGCACGCTGTTCTGCGGTGAGTCGACCATGGCAGCCTCGCTGTTGCGGGCCGAGCGGATCAAGGGGGCGATCAGCGAGGCCTCCGGCAGGTTCTTCCAGTATTTGACCGGCATCTCGCGCCTCATCGCGTCCACCTTCAGGCGCGCCGGGTTGAAGATGCTGCTGTAATAGGTGCGCCAGTCCTCCTCGGCGGCATCTTCCGCCGGCACGTCGTCGCGCGATCCGCCCGCACCGAAGCTCAGCGCCTCCAGGTTCCAACATACGCTGGCGAGCGGCGTTATGATGGTCCAGCGCATCGCTGCGAAACGTTCGACGAAGAACGGCGCTGTCAGCTCCACAATATGGTGCTCGGGCTCGAACCAGGCGAGGTACCGTGTCCCCTCCGGCGTGTTCACTTCCCTGAACCGCACGAAGGCCGTCATCTTGTGCCGGTCGCGACGCACCGACTTGGCCATCAGATCGACCCGCGCCACATCGTCGTCGGTCGCTATATCGAGCAGCTGTGGCTGATCCTGCAGCCGGCACAGCAGGCGATAAAGCAGGGCGAAACGCTCCGGGTCGCGATGGCAGACCACGAGTTCGGCCAGATCGACGAAGCGGCGGGGAACCCGCAAGTTACGCCTCTCGGCGGTCCTGCCGGGCGGTGCCCCTGGTTCTTGCCCTCGGGCTGCCGGATCGGCGAAGAGATCGGCCCCATCGCGGTCGATGCGCCACACCACCTCTTGGGGCGCCACACCGGTCTCGGCGAGGCCCCGGGCCGCGTCGCGCCAGCCCGAAAAATCATCAGGACGGGCGAGGACGATCTCCTGCATCAGAACAAACTCAGCTGCTCGGCGCTCGGCCGCAAGGACCGAGCAAGCGACGCTCCGTCGAGCTTTTGCCCCGGCGTCCAGTCGAGGGTGGACACGAACTTGTTCACCACCTTTACCGATCCCGCAAGCTTCGCAACGTCGTCGAGCCGCAGAGCTGTCAGACGACGGATCCGGAGGATGCGGTTGACGCTCTTGACCCCGAGCCCGGGCACGCGGAGCAGCGCCTCGCGCGGTGCCGTGTTGACATCGACGGGGTAGCGTTCGCGGTGGCGCAAGGCCCAGGCGAGTTTCGGATCGATGCCAAGATCGAGCATGCCGTCCTCGGTCGATTTCAGGATCTCGTCGACCGTGAACCCGTAGAACCGGTACAGCCAATCGGCCTGATAGAGCCGATGTTCGCGCATCAGCGGCGGTTTGCGGGCCGGCAGGGAGGCGCTCGAGCCGGGAATGGGACTATAGGCCGAGTAGTAGACCCGCTTCAGCGCGTAACTGCTGTAAAGCGACGCGCTCGACTGGAGGATGTCGCCGTCCGTCTCGCCGTCGGCGCCGACGATCATTTGCGTGCTCTGCCCGGCGGGCGCGAAGGCGGGCGCGTGGCGCGAGCGTCGCGTTTCGTCCCTCGCCTCTTCCAGGCGAAGCCGCAAGCCGCCCATGGCCTTGCGGATGGTGCCTGCCTGCTTCTGCGGCGCGAGCTTCCGCAGTGAAGTCTCACGCGGAAGTTCGACATTGATCGACAGTCGGTCGGCATAAAGGCCCGCCTCCTCGATCAGCTTCGGGTCGGCGTCCGGGATGGTTTTCAGATGGATGTAACCGCGAAACCCGTGGTCCCGGCGCAGGATCTTCGCGACCCGCACCAGTTGCTCCATGGTGTAGTCGGGCGACCGGATGATGCCGGAGGATAGGAACAGCCCTTCGATATAGTTGCGGCGGTAGAAGTCGAGCGTGAGCCGCACCACCTCCTCAGGCGTGAAGCGCGCCCGTTCCACGTTGCTGGTGACCCGGTTCACGCAATACAGGCAATCGTAGATGCAATGGTTGGTCAGCAGCAGCTTCAGCAGCGAAATGCAGCGGCCGTCCGGGGCGTAGGAATGGCAGATGCCGGCGCCCGTGATGGAGCCGATGCCACCTGCCTTGACCGGATCCTGGCGCGGCTTGGCGCCGCTCGAGGCGCAGGATGCGTCGTATTTGGCTGCGTCCGCCAATAGTGCGAGTTTCGAACGAAGGTCCAGCCGCCCCATGCGCATCCTGCTGCAGTTCCCGATATGTTCTATAGGGCGCGATGGGGCCGCGGGCGAGTCGTCGCTTTGTCACAGCCGGTAAGCTCGGTTCCGCGCGTCCCGGCCAAAGCGGAGCGCAATTCGAAATGCGATTCTAAAAGAAATAGCGCGATCGTCGCCCGGCCCCCTATGCGCCTCGCTCCGCATCGCGGTTCCATCCTTTCCGCGCTGGTCCTGCTGTCGGTGCCGCAGCCAAGAGATCGGGACGAGATTTTGACAGGAAAGTCGGATTTCAAGGATCATGAGGCCTGCGACGCGGAGTAGACGGCACCCGTCGCCGCACATCAATGGCCGTCTTGGGAGAAGCACCATGCGGGCGATTGTTGCAACGGTAGCTCTGGTCATGTCGATGGGTCCTTGCCTCGCGCAAGAAAAAACGACCATTCAGGCGATGGAAAACCAGCTAGCCAAGGCCCTTATGGCCGGTGACGGCAAGGCAGCGGCGGCGGCCTACGCGGAAGACGCCACCTTGCTCCCACCGGGAGAGCCCCTGGTCAAAGGTCGCGCAGACATTGAGGCTTACTGGACCAAGAATTCTGCAATGTTTGCCGAGGTTAGGCTGACGACGGTCGAAGTTCAGCCGTTGGGTCCCGATTCCGCTCGCGAAATCGGTACGTTTGCCGGCAAAACCAAGGGCGATCCCGCCCAAAGCTTCAGCGGCAAATACGTCATAGTCTTGAAAAAGGCAGGTGACGAATGGCTGATCTCTACCGATATTTGGAACGCAGACAAATGAGGGCGCCCGTCCGCCCGTGAGCTGGCTACACCTTATACCGGTTAGACCCTCGGGGCTTGCCCGAAGCGAGCTTGCGCCTCGTCGAGGCTTTGCAGAAGCAGGAAGGGGCTGATCAGGGGCCTGGGCGGTTCGCGAGAAACTCGCCCATCCGCCGCAGCGCTTCGCGGATGTTGTCCGTCGAGTTCGCATAGCTGAGCCGCAGAAAGCCTTCGCCGTAGATGCCGAAATCGGGGCCGCCGATGGTCGCGACGCCGGCCTCTTCCAGCAGCGCGGAGGCCAGCGGCTTCGCCTTCCAGCCCGTCTTCGAGACGTTCGGGAAGGCGTAGAAAGCGCCCTTGGGCGTCTTGGCCGAGACGCCCGGCAAGGCGTTCAGCCCTTCGACGACGACCCCGCGGCGCCGGTCGAATTCGGCCACCATGGAGGCGACGGCATCCTGCGGCCCGGTCAGCGCCGCGATCCCGGCCCATTGGGCGGGCGCGTTGACGCAGGAATAGGAGTTCACGGCAAGCTTGCGCATCCTGTCGAGGAGCGCGTCCGGCCACACCGCGAAGCCCATGCGCCAGCCGGTCATGGCATAGGTCTTGGACCAGCCGTCGAGCAGGATCAAGCGGTCGCGGATCGCCGGATAGGCCAGCAGCGTCTGGTGGTCCAGACCGTCATAGGTCATCTGACCGTAGATCTCGTCGGTCAGGATGGCCAGGTCCGGGAAGCGCTCGAGGCCCGCCACCAGCGCGTCGATCTCGCTCTTGGGGGTGATGCCGCCGGTCGGGTTGGCGGGGGAGTTCAGGATCAGCAGCCGGGTTTGCGGCGTGATCAGCGCCAGCGTCTCCTCCGCCGAAAACGCGAAGCCGTTCTCCTCGCGCACCGGAACGGCGATCGGCCGCGCGCCGGTGAACTCGATCATCGAGCGATAGATCGGGAAGCCGGGGTCGGGATAGAGGATGTCGGCGCCGGGTTCCCCGAACATCAGGATGGCCGCGAACATCGTCACCTTGCCGCCCGGCACCACGACGACGTTGTCGGGCGAGACCTCGACGGCGAGGCGGCGGTGCAGGTCGGCGGCCACCGCCTCGCGCAGGGGCAGGATGCCGGTCGCGGGCGTGTAGCCGTGGTGGCCGTCGCGCAGCGCCCTGATGGCGGCTTCCACGATGTGCGGCGGGGTGGGGAAATCCGGCTGGCCGATGCCGAGGTTGACGATGTCGCGACCCTGGCGCGCCAGGTCGGTAGCCCGGGCCAGGACCGCGAAGGCGTTTTCCTCGCCCATGCGGTCGAAGGCGGCGATGGTGGCGAGCATGACGAGGTTCCGCGAAGGATTGGACATGCCGTTCCGCCAGAACCACGTTTGCAAGTCAAGGCGTGGCCGCGACCGCAGCCTTTCGCTCGCCTGGGCCGGCCGATCTCAGGCTAGATCAGGCCGATTTGTATCATGACCCAGTAGGCATACTGATCGATGTACTGACACGCAACCAGCTGTGATCTAATTATGTAACTATTTGTTCAATTTATCCAGTTACGTGGTTAAGTCCAACTACGGCGATAAGGTGCGTTTCATGAACTCGGCGCTGGGTACTGCGATAAAGAAGCTGGTTGATTCATCGTTACGCGACATAAAAGCCAATGTTGCGTCAATGTTCGCGCTAGCTCTTCCTGCAATTATAGTTTTTGCAGGCTCAGCGGTTGATTACACTCAAGCTGTATCCAATAAGACAAGTCTACAGGGAGCGCTGGACAGCGCAGTGTTGCTCGGAGCCAACCAACAAGACGCCACTACGCGTGTGGGAATCGCGTCAAACGCGTTTAGCGGTGCCAATCGAGGTATCGGCGGACAAACCGTGACACCTAATTTTGTC
>JBBPYT010000331.1:0-21721 GCA_038199665.1 Hyphomicrobiales bacterium | reverse complement strand
TCGAACCTTTCGGACGGTCAAGAATGGCGGTCGTTTCATCGAGGAAGATCTCGATCTCGCGCTGGCCAATAGGGGGCTGCTCGGACGCTTGTTCCGTCGTTTCTTCAAGGTGATCGAACGCAGCTGGCAAATGTACCCGCTGGGCGTGCTTTTCGGTCTTGGTTTCGATACGGCGACGGAGGTCGGCCTCCTTGGAATTTCCGCGACCCAGGCGTCGCAAGGTCTGTCGATCTGGTCGATCTTGGTGTTTCCGGCCTTGTTCACGGCCGGCATGACGTTGATCGATACGACGGACAGCATTCTGATGCTGGGCGCCTATGGCTGGGCCTTCGTCAAGCCGATCCGCAAACTCTATTACAACCTGACGATCACAGCCGTATCCGTCGTTGTGGCGGTCGTCGTGGGCGGCCTTGAAGCCCTTAACCTGGTGGGCGGTCAGCTAGGCCTTTCCGCCCGCGGTGGCTTTTGGGCCATGATCGGATCGCTGAATGACAACTTTGGCATTCTGGGCTACGCGATTATCGGCATCTTCATCGTCGCCTGGCTCATTTCCTATCTCGTCTATCGCATCAATCGCTACGACGAAATCGAGGTTTCGGCCGTGTAAGACCGGTCGACGCGCGGGCAGACCGCGAACCTCATTTCGCGGCAGCCGTTTCGCTCCCGAGATCGGGCAAACGCGGCGCGGCGCTACAAATCTTCTTTTCAATCGCAATGTAACTTTGCAGAAGCCGCAGCTGTGGCCAGCTTCCGTCGCCGGTCCGATTTGTTCTTAAGTAGCTGATATTACGCAATCAATCTATATTTCTCGCCTCTGGTCCGAGAATTGCTGATTAAGTGGTGAAGGGGCGCCGACCTCGCTTCTCAAGACGGAGGAAACGATGGCCAATCTTCTCTGGCTTCAAGGCGGAGCTTGTTCCGGCAACACGATGTCGTTCTTGAATGCCGAAGAGCCGAGTGCCTGTGACCTCGTCACCGATTTCGGCATCAATGTTCTCTGGCACCCGTCGCTGGGCATGGAACTCGGCGACAACCTGCAGAAGATGCTGAAGGCGCTGGTCTCGGGCGAAATGCCGCTCGACATCTTCGTCTTCGAAGGCACGGTCGTGAATGCGCCCGACGGCACCGGGATGTGGAATCGCTTCGCCGGGCGGCCGATGAAGGACTGGGTTGCCGACCTCGCGAAAGTCGCGAGCTACACCGTCGCCATCGGTGATTGCGCCACGTGGGGCGGGATTCCGGCAACCGCGCCCAATCCATCGGAAAGCCAGGGCCTGCAATTCCTGAAACGCGCCCATGGCGGCTTCCTCGGCAAGGATTACAAATCCAAAGCCGGCCTGCCGACCATCAACGTACCGGGCTGCCCCGCCCACCCCGATTGGATCACGCAGATCGTCGTGGCGGTGGCGACTGGGCGCGGCGGCGACCTCTCGCTCGACGAGTTCCAACGTCCCAAGACGTTCTTCACGAGCTTCACCCAGACCGGCTGCACCCGCAACATGCATTTCGCCTACAAGGTCTCGGCGACCGAGTTCGGCCAGCGCAAAGGGTGCCTGTTCTACGATCTCGGCTGTCGCGGGCCGATGACCCACTCTCCTTGCAACCGCATCCTGTGGAATCGCCAGTCGTCGAAGACGCGGGCCGGAATGCCGTGCCTGGGATGCACCGAGCCGGAGTTCCCCTTCAACGAGCTCATGCCGGGTACGGTTTTCAAGACCCAGACCGTCATGGGCATGCCCAAGGACATGCCCTCGGGCGTCGACAAGACCGGCTACGTCAAGCTCACCGCGGCGGCGAAGGCTGCATCTCCGGCCTGGGCCGAAGAAGACATCTTCGTCGTCTGAAGAATAGCCGAAGCTTCCTCCATTCCTCAAGCAAGGACGCCTCCCATGCCTGCCGCCGTGCAGACCCTCGATATCTCGCCCGTTGGCCGCGTCGAGGGTGACCTCGATGTCCGCGTCGATATCGAAAACGGGGTCATCGTCAACGCCTGGACACAGGCCGAGCTTTTCCGTGGCTTCGAGGTCATCCTGCGCGACAAGGATCCGCAGGCCGGCCTCGTGGTGACGCCGCGCGCCTGCGGCATCTGCGGCGCCTCGCATCTGACCTGCGCGGCCTGGGCACTCGATACCGCCTGGCAGACCACGGTGCCGCGCAATGCGATCTTCGCGAGGAACCTCGGCCAGATCGTCGAGAGCCTGCAGAGCATCCCGCGCCACCATTACGGGCTGTTCATGATCGACTACACCAACAAGAACTATTCGAAGTCGAAGTTCTATGAGGAGGCGGTGAAGCGCTGGTCGCCGTTCACCGGGACCAATTACGAGGTCGGCGTCACCATCTCCGGCCGCCCGGTCGAAATCTATGCGCTGCTCGGCGGCCAGTGGCCGCACTCGAGCTACATGGTGCCGGGTGGCGTGATGTGCGCGCCGACGCTGACCGACGTGACCCGCGCGTGGTCGATCCTCGAATATTTCCGCCGCAACTGGCTCGAGCCGATCTGGCTCGGCTGCTCGCTCGAGCGCTATGAGGAGATCCAGTCCTACGACGATTTCAAGGCATGGCTCGACGAGCGGCCCGAGCACGCCAATTCCGACCTCGGCCTCTATTGGCGAATGAGCGAGGACATCGGGGCCGACAAATACGGCCGCGGCCACGGCCGCTACATTAGCTGGGGCTACCTGCCGCACGGGGACAAATATCAGAAACCCACCATCGACAGCCGCAACGCCTCGCTGATCATGAAGAGCGGCGTCTATGACGGCAAGACCGATACGCACAAGCACATGGATCAGAAGTACACGCGCGAGGACACGATGCACGCGTGGTACGACGAACCGGGTGGAAAACACCCCTTCGACCGCTACACGGTGCCCACCCGCAGGAATACCGTGGACATGGCCGGCAAGTACTCTTGGTCGACTGCGGTTCGCCACGAAGAGGATGGTCGGCTCGAAGCCGGACCGCTGGCGCGCCAGATGGTGGCCGGCGGCAAGCACGGCGAAGCTTGGCAGCACCATGACCCGCTCGTCCTCGATATGTGGCGCAAGATGGGGGGCGCCAGCGTGCTGCTGCGTCACTTCGCGCGCATGCACGAATGCGTGAAGCTCTATCGGCAGGCCGAAGATTGCCTGCGGGAATTCCGGCTGAACGACCCCTGGTACATCAAGCCGACAGAAAGGGATGGACGCGGATGGGGGGCGACGGAGGCCATCCGCGGTGCGCTCTGCCATTGGATCGAGGTCCAGGGCGGTAAGATCAAGAATTATCAGATCATCGCGCCGACGACCTGGAACGTTGGGCCGCGGTCGGATGACGGTGTCCGTGGACCCATGGAAGAATCGCTGATCGGCGCGCCGATCGCCGACCCGCACGATCCGGTCGAGGTCGGTCATGTCTGCCGCTCCTATGATTCCTGCCTTGTCTGCACCGTTCATGCGCACGATGCGAAGACCGGTAAGGAGTTGGCGCGCTTCAGAACCGCTTGATCAACAGCCCGTGATCGGGTGGACGATTTCGTGCTTATGCTCTCAGACCGCGGCATGAGAGCCGAAGCCGAATGGTCTCGCACAGAGGCGGGCGCACATGACTCTCGATCGGGAAGGACAGCTCAGGAACATCGCCGACATGTTGGCGAACGGACTCGAAACGCAGGTCGAGCCGTTTCCGGAGACCGACAAGGAATTCGCCGACATTCTCCAGCAGCTACGCCAACTCGACCCGCAGGACCTCAGGGGAAAGCTGGTGATCGGAGGATTCTTGAACCGTCCCTACGGTCCCGACAAGCAACGCTGCATGGAGTGCATGTATTATCTGGTGCATCGCACCTGGTGCGATCTGCCAGAATTGGCGGTGCCGGTCGAGCCCGAGTGGTATTGCCGGCTGTGGCGGATCTGACCCCGCTTTCCCAAAGCTTGCGACGATCGAGGAGACCTGCCATGAGCGACGATGGACAGCAACGCGAGGAGATCAGGTCCCTGTTGGCAGGTGGCCTTCAGACGGAAGTATCTCCGCGCGCGGACACGCCTGAACAGCGTGAGTCGATCGTACATCGCTTGCGGACCCAGGCAGGCGACCTCAAGGCGAAGCTGGTGATTGCGGGGTTCGGGCTCAAGCCCATTGAGCATGGCGGCTTCGTCCAGCATTGCGAGACCTGCATGTATTTCCGCATCCATGGCAAGCATTGCGAATTGCCCGAGCTCGAGGTACCGGTCGAGCCGGAATGGTCCTGTCGACTCTGGCGGATTTGATGCGGGATCTCGATGATCGTCGTCGTCGGATGCGGAAACCTCAATCGGTGCGATGATGGCGTCGGGCCGGAGATCGTACGGGCCTTGAGGACCCGAGCGGCCGATGAACACATGCGCAAGGTGCGCCTCATCGATGCCGGAACCGACGGCATGGCGGCGATGTTCGCGGCACGCGGTTGCCGCTCGCTGATCATCGTCGATGCCTGCTGGTCGGGCTCGCAGCCCGGCGCGATCTTTGAAGTGCCGGGCACCGAAGTCGAACAACGCTACGCGCCGGCACTCAACCTGCACGATTTCCGTTGGGATCATGCACTTTATGCCGGGCGCCAGATTTTTCGCGAGAATTTTCCGTCGGATATCATCGTCTTGTTGATCGAGGCGGAAACCGTCGAACTCGGAATCGGTCTGTCCCCCGCGGTTTCAGCCGCGGCAGAGATCGTCGCCGTTCGCGTCGAGGCAATCATCCAATCGCGCTTGCAGGCATGGCAGCCGACCGTATGACGGCCGCCGTGACCGTGAAGGGCGCCAGCCTGTATCTTTCGCGCGAGATCTACGAGCGCTATTTTGCGGGCCTTCAGACGGTCATCCTGCTGCGCCAAGACGACGACCTCCTGATCATGCCGGTTCTCCATGCGGCCGCCGGCGGATACCTGCTCAAGCTGCGCAACAGCGCGGGAGACCGGGTTGTCAATGCCGCCGATTTCTTTCGCGCGCAGGGCGTGCGCGACGAAACCGAACTCTCGTTGCAGGTGGTTTGGTCCACGGAGCGGGGGGCGCTTGTGGCCTCGTCAGCCTTTTGTCTGTAAAGTTAGTTTGCAGTTCGCAAAACAACTAGCCAGCCGGCTTTCGCCGTGATAATTTACTTTGGCGAAGAATGAAGGGCGTCTCTCAGGCGCTCCCGGGAGGGATGGGCATTGGTCGGCGACCGGGTCGCAGACGAGATCCGCGCCGCCTTGGCGGCGGCCGACGACGAAGGTGCGACCCTCGTCGAGCGCGCCGAAATGCTGATGGAAATAGCGATGGGGCTCCAGCAGCGGCCCAAATCGCCCGACCAACTCCGATCAGCCGTGGAACTCTACGATCGGGCGTTTGCGATTTGTCCTGAGGACGAAAGGTTGCTACGGGCGCGGATCACAGCCCGCAAGGGGACGGCGCTACAAGCCATTCCGGAGCGGGGGACAGCGTCGCTCGCGCGCGCTCGTTCGGCGTTCGAGGATGCGATGCCCACTCTCATCGACTTCGGGCGCCCGGAAGAGCTGGCCGAAGCCGAGATGAATCTCGGCGTGGTGGTGCAGAATCTCGCTGGCGCCGGGCGCGCGCGCATCACCGACGCCATTTCGGCCTATCAGCGGGCACTGCGTACCTTCAACAGGACGCGATATCCCCAGGAATTCGCCATCCTGCAAAATAACCTGGCGACGGCGTTTCTCTCGATGCCGTTCACCGACGAGCGCAGCAAGATGCGGGAGGCGCTCGCCGTCCAAGCCTTCGAAGAGGGCCTCAAGGTGGTCAACCTGATCGACCATCCGTCCGAATACGCCATGCTGCAGAACAATCTGGGCAACGCGCTCCAATATGCATCGTCCAGCCACACCGTCGAAAACAATTTGCGGGCGCTCGATGCCTACGACGAAGCGCTGAAGGTGCGCACGCGCGAGACAGCACCGCTCGAATACGCCAACACCATCTCCAACCGGGCGAACTGCCTATGGAACCTGCTCGACGAGCCGGACGCGCCGGAACGCGGCAATCGTGCCAATCTTACGAAGGCTCAGGCCGCCTACATCGAGGCTCGCGCCATCTTCATGGCGCATGGGGAACTCGACAAGGCACGCATCGTGGCCGAGGCGGTCGACCAGATCGGGCGCGAGATCCTGGCGCTACCCGCGACCAACGGACAGGGGACGCACCCATGAATGAATCCGCAACCGTTATCCGGCTGCCACGGAGATAGGGATGGGACATCTGTCGCTTGCAGCAGCCGTGTCGGCTCTGGTGGTCGGTATCGTGGCGTCGTTGGTTGGAGGCGCCGCGGGCGGCATCCTTGTCGGCGGTAAGGCGCTCGGCAACGAGTTGGCGGCGACGATGGGCGGCTTTTTCGGACCGCTCGCCGGCGCCGTCGGAACCGTGATCGGTTTGATCGCGCTCGCGCTCATCGGCTGAGGAGCGTCTCATGTGGGCAATGGCGCAAAATTCGATGGCTCTGTTCTTCCGGGGAAAGCTGTTTGCCGACCCCGGCAAGGTCTGCGGGCAGTTGGCCATCGGGGTCCTCGTCACGGCGGTCCTGCTGGTCGGCTTGGCGAAGGTCGGAGCGCCGCTTTGGGCGGCGGCTCTGGTTGCCGGCCTCCTAGGCGGCGGTTTGCAACCGTACCTGTTCAAAGACCTTCGCTATCGTTGAGGAGCCAATGAACGCCATCGATATGGCTTCGACGAACCGCAGCGATCTCGCCGGGTTTCTGGGCGATATCGAACGGCTCGAGGTGATCTTCGAGACCTGGGACGAAACCCCGCGGGCGGCGGTCGAAGCCTATCGGCGCGCTCTCGAGGCGATCAACGGCGAGGCGCTGCGACGCTTGGTCCGGGCCCTGAAGACAGACCCGGCGGCGTTGGCCGCGATGAAGGGCGCCGTCGTCGACGAAATCGTCTACGCGGTCCTGCGGCGGCACGACATCGTCAAGGCAAGCCTGAGCGAACGCGTGGAAGTGGCGCTCGAAAGCATTCGCCCGATGCTCGCTTCGCACGGCGGCGACGTCGAGTTGGTGAAGGTGACGCCACCGGCGATCGAGGTTCGGTTTACGGGCGCCTGCGATGGCTGCCCGGCGTCGGCGCTGACATTTCATGCCGGTGTGAAGAAGGCCGTCCAAGACGCCTGTCCCGAGATCGTCGAGATCCGGCAGGTCAAAGGTTCGGGCGGCTCGGGCGACGGCGGCATGCGTTTCATCAGCCCCTTCGCGCTTGGTGCCAAGGGCAATTGGCTTTTCGCCGGGACCTTGTCAGATATTCCGGAGGGGGGTGTGCGGGCGACGGAACTCGGAGGTGAGAGGGTGATCCTGTCGCGCCAGGGTGCCATCGTCACCTGCTTCCAGAATGCCTGTGCGCATCTCGGCCTCGCCCTCGATGATGGAGAGGTTGAAAACGGCATCATCACCTGCTCCCACCACGGCTTCCAGTACGACCTTGCCAGCGGCGAATGTCTCACTGCGCCGGAAGTGCAGTTGCAGCTGCATGCCGTGCGCGTGATGGGGCGCCGCGTCGAAGTGAGGCTGGCGACATAGATGCGCGTCTCGCTCGCCCCCACTCATCTGCGCAGGCCCCATGACGCCGGGGCACAGGCGGACAGTGCGGCGCGGGCGCTTCTGGCGTCCACGGGACCGCGGGTCGTCCTCGGTGGCGAACTGGGCGAGGACGGGTTAGCCCAAGCCATCGTGCCGGGGCCGGACAAGATGTTCGGTCCGCGCGGCGCCTGCCTCGCGTCGCGGCGCGGACCGCTGTTCGTCTGCGACACCGGTCATCACCGGCTGCTGGTTTGGAACCAGGCGCCCACGTCGGATCAAACACCGGCCGATATCTTGATCGGCCAGCCGGATTTTTCGCGTGAAGGCCGCAACGCCAAGGGCGAGGTCGGGGCGGCGACCCTCAACGTACCGACAGGCCTTGCGGCCGCCGACGGGGTTCTCGCCGTCGCCGACTCATGGAACAACCGTGTGCTGATCTGGCACTCCTATCCAGACACGACGAACCGTTCAGCCGATGTCGTGCTCGGCCAGGCCGACTTCGGCGGCGGCATCGCCAATCGTGGATCGGATGTGCCGCGAGCCGACACGCTCAACTGGTGTTACGGGGTCGCCATCGCCGACGGCCGGCTGGTCGTCGCCGATACCGGCAACCGTCGCGTCCTGGTTTGGGACGGCATCCCGACGGAGAACGGCGCGCCGGCCGATCTCGTCATGGGCCAGCGCGATTTCGCGACACGCGACGAGAACGCCGGCCTCGCCGCCGGCCCGTTCGGGATGCGCTGGCCGCACGGCATCGCAGTCGCGGGCGGCATGATCCTGGTCGCCGACGCGGGCAACAACCGCGTCATGGCGTGGCGGAATTGGCCCGCATCGAACGGCGCGCCGTGCCATTTCGTCTTTGGCCAGGCCGACATGGCGAGCGTCGACCACAATCGCGCCGCCTATTATCCGACCGCGAGAGCGATGAGCATGCCCTATGGGCTTGCCGTCCAGGAGGATCGCTTGGTCGTCGCCGATACCGCGAACTCACGGCTTCTCGGCTTCGACATCGATGAACTGGCGATGGGCGCCGCGGCATCGCGCCTGGCCGGCCAGCATGATTTCACCCGCAAGGGCGACAACCGCTGGCGGCCGCCGGTCCGCGACAGCGTGTGCTGGCCCTACGACGTCGCCGCTTGCGACGAAACGCTCGTCATCGCGGATTCCGGCAATAGCCGCGTTCTCCTGTGGGAGGCGGCGCCATGAAACTGCATCGCGTCGCCACGCAGCAGTCGCCATCGGTTTCGACCGAGATCCGGGTGCGTGGACGCGTACAGGGGGTCGGTTTCCGGCCCACCGTCTGGCGTCTGGCGCGGGAGTTCGGCCTCTCGGGCGAGGTCTTGAATGACGCTGAAGGCGTTTTGGTCCGGGTTGGCGGCAGTCAAAGCGCCATCGCCGCGTTCATCGAGCGCATGGAGCGCGACCCGCCACCGCTCAGTCGGATCGACGGCATAGAGACGCGCCACTTCGCCGGCGACCTGCCGGGCGAATTTCGCATCGCCGAGAGCGTCGGTGGGGGCGCTCACACGCAGGTAACGCCCGACGCAGCGATCTGCCGGGCTTGCGCCGCCGAGATCACGGACCCCTTCGAACGGCGCTATCGGTATGCCTTCACCAATTGTACGCATTGCGGACCGCGGCTCAGCATCGTCAAGGGCATTCCCTACGATCGGGCCACGACCACGATGGCGCCCTTCGGCATGTGCGCAGCATGCCTCGCCGAATATCGCGATCCGGCCGACCGTCGCTTCCATGCCGAGGCCATCGCCTGCCACACCTGCGGCCCGAAAGCCGCGCTGGTTCGGTTCGACGGCAAGGCCGTCAGCTTCGATCAGCATTCGATGCTCGACGACGTCGATGCGGTCTGCGGCCTGATGCAGAAGGGCGAAATCGTCGCCATCAAGGGCCTCGGCGGCTATCATCTTGCCTGCGATGCCACCAAAAGCGACGTGATCACGCGCTTGCGCCGGCTCAAGCATCGCGATGCCAAGCCGTTTGCCCTGATGGCGCGGGATATCGAGATCATCCGGCGCTATTGTACCATCGGCGCCGAGGCGGAGCGCCTGCTCACCAGCCCATCGGCGCCCATCGTTCTGCTCGATGCCGACGGGCCGCGGCGCCTTCCGGACGTCGTCGCGCCGGGCCTGAAAACCCTTGGCTTCATGCTGCCGACGACGCCGCTGCATCTGCTGATATTGCGGCGGATGAACAATCCGGTGGTCATGACCAGCGGCAACCTGTCCGACGAACCGCAAGCGATCGGCGACGAGGAGGCGCGCGAGCGGTTGCAAGGCATTGCGGCCTATGCGCTGGTCCACAACCGGGAGATCGCCAATCGGATCGACGACTCGGTCGTGCGTGTCATTGCCGGGCGATCGCGGACCATGCGTCGGGCTCGGGGGTTTGCGCCCGCACCGATCCGACTGCCGCAGGGTTTCGAATCTACCCCAGCGCTGCTTGCCTTCGGCGGCGAGCTCAAGGCGACGTTCTGTCTCGTCAAGGACAGCGAAGCCATTCTCTCGCAGCACCAGGGCGATCTGGAGGATGCCGCAACCTTTCATGACTATCGCAAGAACCTCGCGCTCTATGCCGAGTTGTTCGATCACGCTCCGGCGGTGCTCGTCGCCGACAAGCATCCGGAATATCTCTCCTCAAAACTCGCGCGCCAGCATGCGCAGGAGACTGCGCTGCCGCTGATCGAAGCGCAGCACCACCATGCCCATGTGGCGGCATGCCTCGCGGAAAACCGATATGCCCTTCATGCCCCGGCCGTGCTCGGCATCGTTCTCGATGGCCTGGGATGGGGCGATGACGGCACATTGTGGGGCGGGGAATTCCTGATTGCCGATTATCAGCGCTCCGAGCGGGTCGCGACCTTCAAGCCCGTTGCCATGCTGGGTGGCGCACAAGCGGTGCGCCAACCCTGGCGCAATCTCTATGCCCATCTCGTGGCCGAGATGGGCTGGGCAGGGTTCGCCATGAATTTCGCGGAACTCGATGTTCACGCCTACCTCGCCCAAAAGCCACGCGCGACCCTCGACGCCATGCTGAGAGGCGGGATCAACACGCCGAAGGCATCGTCATGCGGCCGGCTTTTCGACGCCGTCGCGGCGGCTTTGGATCTATGCCGCGACCGGCAGGCCTACGAAGGCCAAGCGGCCGCCTGTCTCGAAGCGATCGCCGACGAACACACTCTGCGCCGCGAAGACGAAGCGCTCGCATACCCAATATCGATCCCGAACTTGCGAGGCTCGGGTCTACCCTATGTCGAGCCGCTGGCGATGTGGAATGCCATTCTTGGCGATCTCATCCTCAAGACACCCGCGCCGGTGATGGCGGCACGCTTCCACAAGGGGCTCGCGAAAACTGTGGTGGCCATGGCTGTAAAGCTTGCCCGCCGCGACGACGAGAATGGCCCGCACTTCGAGACGGTCGCCCTGTCGGGCGGATGTTTCCAGAACCGAATTCTCTTGGAGGAGGTGATCCGCCGCCTTGAAGGCGAGAACTTTGCGGTTCTTTCTCATTCGGAGGTTCCCGCCAACGACGGGGGCCTCGCGCTCGGGCAAGCCGTGATCGGCGCCGCGCGGATGATCGACAATAAGAACAATCGACTTGGAGGAAACAGACTATGTGCCTCGGAATTCCCGGTCGCATCGTAAAGATCGACGATTCGGCCCGAAAGCTTGCGACCGTCGACGTCAGCGGCGTCAAGCGTCAGATCAACATCGCCTGCATCGTCGATGGGGCACATCCGGTCGATGCCTGCGTAGGCGATTGGGTCTTGATCCATGTCGGATTTGCCATGAGCCGGATCGACGAAGCGCAGGCGGCCGAAACGCTGAAGATTCTGACGGAACTGGGGGAAGCACAGGCCGAGCTGGAAGCAATGCGCCTTTCAGCGGCCGAATAGGGAGGTCCGGTCATGTCCAGCCAAGGCGACCTTAAGGCCCTGTACCCGTTCCTGCATGGCAAAGCGCAAGAGCCGGAGAAGCTCGAAGCTGCGCTTCTGCATTCGGTGGAGGAAAAGGCACGCGACTCGCGCGACACGAATGCGCGCTTCTTCGGCGACCAGGCCACCATCCTGATCGCCGCCGCCAAGGGAATCGCTGATGTCTATCGCGGTGGCGGGCGGTTGTTTTCCATGGGCAACGGCGGCTCGAGCTGCGATGCGTCGCATGTCGCCGTGGAGTTCGTGCATCCGATCACGGCAGGCCGCCCGGCGCTCGCCGCGATCAACCTCGTCGCCGATCTCGCCATGATTTCGGCGGTGGGCAATGATGTCGGATTCGAGCATGTCTTCGTTCGGCAGGTCATCGCGCAAGGCAAGGCCGGCGACGGATTGATCGGCATCTCCACCAGCGGCAATTCGGCCAACCTCATCGCCGCCTTCGCCAAGGCGAAGGAGATGGGCATCGTCACCATCGGGCTTGCCGGAGGCGAGGGCGGCAAGATGAAATCCAGCGGCTTCGTCGATTACTGCCTCATCGTGCCATCGACCTCCATCCATCGCATCCAGGAGTGCCATGTGGCCTCCTACCACATCATGTGGGACCTCGTGCACACGCTGCTGGCGGACGATCGCGGATCGGCGACGACCAGGGGAGCGGCGGCATGAAATACGTCGACGAATTCCGCGATCGCGCCAAAGCCCAGATCCTGATCAAAGAGATCGAGGCGCTGGTCGCGACCATCGATCGCCCCGACGACCGGCCGCTGCACATTATGGAAGTGTGCGGCGGCCACACGCATTCGATCTTTCGCTACGGTGTCGAGGGCATGCTCCCCAAGGAAATCGAACTGGTCCACGGGCCGGGATGCCCGGTCTGCGTGCTGCCGATGGGCCGGGTCGATGATTGCGTCAGCATCGCCGAGCGTCCGGAGGTGATCTTCACGACGTTTGGCGACGCGATGCGTGTGCCCGGCTCGAAGAAGAGCCTGATCCAGGCCAAGGCCGATGGCGCCGACGTTCGCATGGTCTATTCACCCATGGACGCGCTGGCCCTCGCCCGCCGGAATCCTGAGCGGGAGGTCGTGTTCTTCGGGCTCGGCTTCGAGACCACGATGCCGTCCACCGCCCTGACGATCCTGCAGGCCGAGAGCGAGAGCGTCGCGAATTTTTCGGTGTTCTGCAATCACATCACCATCGTGCCGACCATCAAGGCCATCCTCGACAGCCCGGACCTGAAACTCGACGGCTTTCTCGGCCCGGGCCACGTTTCGATGGTGATCGGCACGGCGCCTTACGAGTTCATCGCGAATTTCTACAAGAAGCCCATGGTGGTTGCCGGCTTCGAGCCGCTCGACATCCTGCAGTCGATCTGGATGGTGCTGAAGCAGATCAAGGAGGGACGCGCGGACATCGAGAACCAGTATGCCCGCATTGTCCCCGACGACGGCAATGCGGCTGCGCTGCAGGCCGTGTCGCGCGTCTACGAATTGCGCGAGTTCTTCGAGTGGCGCGGCCTCGGCTCGATCGATCATTCGGGGGTGAAGCTGCGCGACGACTACGCGCGCTTCGACGCCGAGCGCAAGTTCGCCATTCCAAACGTCAAGATCGCCGATCCGAAATCCTGCCAGTGTGGGGAAGTGCTCAAGGGCGTCATCAAGCCGTGGCAATGCAAGGTTTTCGGCTCGGCCTGCACGCCCGAGATGCCGCTCGGCGCGCTGATGGTATCGTCCGAGGGCGCCTGCGCGGCCTATTACCAATATGGCGGCGTCAAGCACCACGTGGCCGCCCAATGAACGTCGCCCCATTCTTCCGCGCCCGCCGCCCGCTCGGCAAGGTCCACGTCCGCACCGTGACGCTGGCGCATGGCGGTGGCGGCAAGGCCATGAAGGATCTGATCGACGACGTCTTCGTCGAGGCCTTCGACAATGAAGCGCTGGCGCCGCTCGAGGATCAGGCGCGCTTCGATCTTGCGGAGCTTGCAACGCACGGCGATCGGCTCGCCTTCACGACCGATTCCTTCGTGGTGGACCCTCTGTTCTTTCCGGGCGGCGACATCGGCAAGCTCGCTGTCTGCGGCACCGTCAACGATCTCGCGGTCGGTGGTGCGATGCCGCTCTATCTCTCGTGCGCGGCGATCATCGAAGAGGGCGTCACCATCGATCTCCTGCGGCAGGTCGCGGGTTCGATGGCGCGAACCGCCAAGGAGGCCGGGATCGAGATCGTCACCGGGGACACCAAGGTTGTGCACAAGGGCGCCTGCGACAAGCTGTTCATCACCACCACCGGCATCGGGGTGATCCGAGAGGGCGTCCATCTCGGCGCGCATCTGGCGCGGCCGGGCGATGTCGTGCTGGTCAACGGTCTCCTCGGCGACCATGGCGCGGCGATCCTCTGCGCGCGTGGCGACATGGCCCTCGACACGCCCATCGAAAGCGATTGCGCGTGCCTGCACGGCCTGATCGCGACGCTGCTCGCCGCCGCGCCCGGCATTCGTTTCCTTCGCGACGCGACCCGTGGCGGCGTCGCGACCGTGCTCAACGAGATCGCCGAAGCCTCTCAGGTGGCGATCGACATCGATGAAATGGCGACTCCGATCCGCGAGGAGGTCAAGGCCTTCTGCGAGATTCTGGGGCTCGATCCGCTCTACCTCGCCAACGAGGGAAAGATCGTCGTCATCGCTCCCCCGGAGGAAGCCGAGGCTGCGCTTTCCGCGATACGTGCGCATCGGCTCGGCGCGGGTGCGAGCGTCGTCGGCCATGTCACTCGCGGGGCCGGCCGGGTGACGATGCGGACGGTGTTCGGCGGCAGGCGGATCGTCGACATGCTGGTCGGCGAGCAATTGCCGCGCATCTGTTGAAAGCTCTCGCATGCATGAACTCGGCATCACCCGCAACATCGTTGCCATCGTGGGCGACGCCGCCAAGGGCCGCCGGGTCCGCCGCGTGACGCTCGAAGTCGGTAAGCTCAGCGGCGTCACGACAGATGCGATCGCTTTCTGTTTCGATGCCGTGTCTCAGGGCACCCCGCTGCAAGGCGCGAGCCTCGAGATCCAGGAGATCGAAGGGCGCGCCCGCTGCCTATCCTGCGGCGCGGAGTTCGAAACGGCGACGCTCTTCACGCCCTGCGCCTGCGGTTCGCGTCAATGGCTGCGCCTGCAGGGCGAGGAGCTGAACATCAAAACGATGGAACTGGAGGAGGCGGCCTGATGTGCGGAACTTGCGGATGCGGAAGCGAGGCGAAGACGACCCTTCTCAATCTCCAGACCGGACAGGAAGTCGCGATGGGACGCGATCTGCACGACCACGATTACGACTACGAGCATATCCATCCCGACGGCGCGCACGCTCATGGCCATCCGCATGATCATCAGCACGACGATCATCACGCGCACGATCACGTGCATGCCGATGGTACTCGGCACCATGGGCATGACCATCCGCGTGATCATCAGCACGATGATCATCGCGCGCACGAACACGTGCAGGCCGATGGCCGGCACACCCATGGTCATGAGCCCGGCGGGGAGCACGATCATGGGCACGGTCACGGCCGCCATCAGGGCCGTAACCATTCCTCTGGCGAAGTGGTGGAGCTCGAAACGCGCATTCTCGCTAAAAATGAGGCGCTGGCGGCGAAGAACCGCGCCTGGTTGGCGGGGCGAGAGATCCTGGCTCTCAATCTCGTCAGCTCGCCGGGCTCGGGCAAGACGACGTTGCTCGAGCGGACCATCCACGATCTCAAGGGAGAGCTGAAGATCTTCGTCATCGAAGGAGATCAAGCGACGGCGGTCGACGGCGCGCGGATCCGCGCTGCTGGCGCGCCGGCGGTTCAGGTCAACACGGGCACCGGCTGTCATCTCGAAGCCGACATGGTGGCCCGCGGGCTGGGCGAGCTGAGGCCGGGGTCCGGCTCGGTCCTGATGATCGAGAACGTCGGCAACCTCGTCTGCCCGGCGCTGTTCGATCTCGGGGAGCGGGCCAAGGTCGTGATCCTCTCGGTGACCGAGGGAGAGGACAAGCCGCTCAAATATCCCCACATGTTCCGTGCGGCGCAGATCATGATCCTCAACAAGATCGATCTCCTGCCGCACGTCGATTTCGACGTATCCCGCTGCATCGCCAATGCGCGGCAGGTCAACCCCGACATCACGGTGTTCCAATTGTCCGCCCGCACCGCCGAAGGGCTCGACGGGTGGTACGAGTGGCTTCGCAGGGAAGTCACGGCCATGCGAGACGCAGCCTTCGCGCCTCCGCAGCAGACCAGTCGCCCCTGAAGGACTTCCAAGTCTCTGATTTGTGGTTTGATCCGAGTTTTCGAAGTATTCTTTATCGCAAGGTCTTGGCCTTGGATTGGCCGAACCCTGCAAATTGCGCTGCGTTGCGAAAGCGCGATTCCATCCTCCTGTCGACTGGATCTGGGGGCTGGAATGCGTCGGCGGGGCTGGGCCCTTGGCGCGGCACCGGCGACAGGGTCACGCCCCGTGGGCTTCGATGGCTGGATCATGGTGGCGAGGGTGGGCCCGTCCCCCGGGTCAAGCTCGGGGACAGGCTTCGGGCTTGCCCGGCAGCGCCTTCACGTGCATCACCAACTCGCCGCCTTTGGAGCGATGTAGCGTGGTCGCGATCGAGACTTTGACAGCGGTTCCTTGCTCCTCGAGAACACCGAGTTGAAATGAACGAGGCCGCTCCACTTTCGCTGACTGTGCATGATGCACCCGGCTTTCCGCTTGTTACTGCATTCGCGGGTTTTCTGCTCACGGTTCTGACTTTCTTCCCCGGGTACTTAAGCCCGGACTCAATAGATCAATATCAGCAAGCGTTGACCTTTCAGTTCACGGACTGGCATCCGCCAATCATGGCCCTGCTTTGGTCCATCTTAGACTCGATTTGGACCGGGCCCGAACCAATGCTGCTCCTGCAGGCGGCGGCATTCTGGCTTGGTGCTTATGCCCTCCTCTCGGTCATTCCTACTCGCTCGCCTTGGGCACGTGCATTGATAATTGCCCTTCTATTCTCTCCTGCCGTGCTGAATTTTTCAGGAGTAATCTGGAAGGACGTTCAGCTTGGGTCGGTATGGGCGTGTGCCGTTGCTGTCGTATACTCCCGCCGCGCACGAGACATGCCCTTCTCAGGGGTCTTGAAAATTGCGATACTCGGCATGGTGATCTACGGCGCGCTCGTGCGCCAGAACGCCGGCCTGGTGGCCGGCCCGATGCTGCTTTACGTTGCTCAGGGTCGTCCGTGGCTCGCCAGCGTTTGGAGGACGCTTTGTATCTACCTAGTTGTGGCCCTGCTTGCCATCGGCCTAGGAAAGGCCGTCAACACAGCGATACGCGCACAGCCCACGTCCGTTCTGTATGGTCTCTTGTCCTTCGACCTTGCCGGGGTCACCACCCGAACCGGTGAAAACCAGTACCCATTCGACTTAAGCTCAGCTGAGCTTATGCAGCTGCGCGAGTGCTATGGACTTGGAACAACTCAGGACGAACTTATCTGGGGCTCCTGCAAGTTCGTATGGCAGCGTATCTCTAGTCCCCCCTTCCCCCTGCATCAATTTATGGGCTCGGCGTGGTTATCCGCCGTCGCCAAACACCCTGTAGCCTATGTTGCGCATCGACTGTCGTATTTTACCCGACTGCTGTTCACCGAGGATACCATTTGGCAAGACGGCTCGGATGAAAACACTTTCGGAATCCGGACCAGAAAACACGGCTTGTATCATATCGTGAGGCATTATGTGCTTGCCTTCGGCAATACACCTGTATTCCGCCCTGGTACTTGGTTCGTTCTTTCTGTGCTCTTGATCTTCGGTTGCAAATTGAACGGCGTCCGCCCGGCTACCCAGGATTTTGCACGAACGCTCGGCATTGTAGCTACCCTGTATTTTCTGACGTACCTGCCTTTCGGGGTTGCGACAGATTTCAGGTATGCGTACCTGAGTGTGCTGTTCGTCGTATTTGGGTTTTGCGCGATCGCGGCAGAATATCTGTCTGCCAAGAGTCCGGACCAACATTCGTCGTCGGTGAAGAACGCAAGCGGCTTGGGGCGGTGTGACGTGAAGGATAGTGGCCGGCGAGGATCGTCCAGATTGCGGGCAGCAAAGGCCTGAGCCAGGCCAGGATGAGTCTGAAGATCCCATGGGCCTGTGGAGGAGTCCTGGCGGCACGGAGGTTGAACGAGAGCGCCGCCGCTCCGCAGAAACTGACGCAGGCCGGGCGCTGAAGATGCGCAAACGGACCATGATCCGTTACCCGATCAGCACCGTGAAACATCCCAGGACGATGGCGCCGCCATGCGCGGTCGGGTCACCCAACCGCGCCGCCATCTGTCCGCCGATCAGCACGGTGGGGGACCCCATGACGATCATGTCGGGCGGACCGACGCAGGTGGCCATGTCGCCCATGCGGGCGGCCGGCAGGCCGCCCACCAGAACGGTCGGTGCGCCCGGTGCCGCAATCGGGCCGCCGACATGCGGGACGATTCCCGTCACCATCGGGCAGACGTGCATGTCGGTCAATCTGGCCGCAGGTTGTCCCAACCAATGCCCCCGGCAGGTTCGTTCGTGGATCGCGTTCCGTATGGCGGCAGGAGCATGCCATATCGGCGCGGCCTCGTCTCGCCTTGATTGATCCGGATCATGCACTGGCGCCAGACGGGCACGAGCGGCCGCGCATGCGCCTCTTTGCAAGGTCAGATATCCTACTGGGCCGTGCAGGTGCCTGCATATTGCGAGACAATCGGGATTCTGCCCACCATCATCTGCCGCGAATAGGCCGCCGGCAGGTCGGAGGTCTGCCGCGACCCGGTGAACAGCGACATGACGGACGCATCGTTCGTGGTTCCGGTGTCCACGTATAGGATCTCATCGGGCTGTACGACGAGCGCAACCACGACCGCCTTGTCCTCGCCGATCATCACGGCCCGTCCGGCGGTGCTGTCCTCGGGCGAACTCGCGAATCTGAGGGTCAGGGTGCCGCCGAGCGGCCCGGTGATGTAGCTCAGGTCCTGGAACTGGCCAACCTGGACGGCCTTGAAATCGCACACGAGGTTTTGGACCGCAGGCGGGGTCGCGGTGCCCGACGGAGTGGCGGCAGGGGCAGCGCCGGCGACCAAGATCACAACCAGCAATGTCGGCAAAGATGCCCCGCATGCCCGAGCGGCGGTCGGCGGCGCAGGGTCAATCCTCACGGAAGAGCTCGCCCCACTCGGCTTGCCAGAGGTTGTCGGGGTCGACCACGACCATGGGTGCCTTCAGTTCGTTGGCGAGCCGCACGGCGGAGCGGAAAGCATCCACCTGCGGCATCTCGCGGCCGACCTGGTCTTCGGCAAGTCGGCCGTTGCTGATGGCAGCCGGGCAGCTGACGTAGCCGTGAGCCCCCGTATCCTTCCTCACGAGGAACAGCGTTATGGCGTCTTCCTGGCGCTCATCGACCTGTTCGAAGCGGTTCTTGGCCATGGGGTTCCCTCCGATGGGAGATGGAATGGGGCGAAGGCGGGTGGATCAGGCTGATGCCGCTCCCGTCACGGCGCCGGGTTCGCGAGGTCGCCGGTAACGCCGGCCGGCGCGCCAGAAAAGACGATCCGGCCGGGCGCCGCTTCGAACCCGGATATTCCGGCTTGAGCGTCAAGGCCGGGCGCACCTGCCGCGCCGCCGTCCGGTGCGGCTCGATGGGTCGCCTGCCAGGTCCGCCACGACGAGGCAAGGTGCGCGACGCTGCTGTTCCAGGCTTTTTGCTCCTCGGCCAGGAGGGCCGGATCGGCCTCTGCAAGGGGACTGGGTCGATACGTGAACGGGCCGGCAATCCCACGGGTCGATACCTGTTCGGCCAGGACCTTCTGGACATAATCGGCGTCGGAGGGCGGCTTTGCGCTGGCCGTTGCGGCAGATGCCGGGTTCGCGTTCCCGGCGGTTCGCTGCGCCGCTTGCCCGGCGCTCTGCTGCAACGGCGGGGGCGCGCGCTGCGGCGGCGTGGACCTCGTGCCGTTTCCAGTAGAGGATGGCGCGGGCGGGCCGATCTTGCCGAGTGCTTCCGGTTTCTCGGAAGCGCCGGCACCCGCTTGCGTGGCTTCGTTCATCATCGCAGGGACGGTGACATATTCGCGAAGCTGCGGCGGCGTTCCGACCCCCTCGGTCGGGTTCGGCAGGATCGCACCCGGCTCAGGGCGCGTGAAATCGAAGCCCCGACGTGTCGACGCATCCTTGGCGGGTTCCGCGGCCGGTACCGCCGCAGTCCGAAGAACGCCGACGATCACCAGCACCACCGCACGCCTCCTGCTCATGCTGCCCTCAAACGGCGGTTTGTTGGGTTTGCGCCGCCTTTCTTGGCTTTGCTGTCTGCAGATTTCTCCAGCAAAACAGTGTTTCCCTATTGATCGGGTTTGTTCAAGCTTGGCGTGGTTTGCGTATGGGCGTTGCCTGTCCGCTACCTAGTTTCCCAAACCGCCGGTGGTCAAATCCTTTGCGAACCAAAATCGGGCCAACAGAGATCCGGGCGCTGCCTGAGAACGAGGAAATCCGGGATAGCTCCGTTCCCGGATTCGGCGCTCGTCGGCAATGGAGCGAAGCCGTCGCGTACGTCCTACTCTATCGAAATTCCGAGGGCAGGCAACGGCGCTACACGATCGGGCGACATGGCGCCTGGACACCGGACGAGGCCCGAAAGGAAGCGAGGCGACTGCTCGGCATTGTCGCCGATGGCGCCGGCCCAGCGGACGAAAAGGAACAAGGACGCCAGGTAACAACCGTCGCCGATCTGTGCGGTGTCTACCTTGAAGATGCCGAAGCCGGCCGCCTACTCACCCATAGCCGTGCTCCGAAGAAGGCCAGCACACTCGCGACCCACAAGGGTAGCACCGAGAGACAGGCGCATCCGACGTGGCAGAGAGTTTAGGAACGCTATCGCGGGTGCGGGGGGACGCTGTATCTCCGGACCTAACGGAATGCCGCCATCGCCAACGCCGCAGGGTGCACTGCGCTGTAAAGCCGAAGTTCTGGGGAAACCGGCCTGCATTGGATATGGAGCGGCGTGACAGACTTCAGATCGCTTATAGATGGCATCGTGGTATGAAACGCACCCGGAGAGCGGGACCGATACTCTTGACGGGCTTGTTGTTGGGGCAGTGCGAATCTCTATCTCGGGAGCAACTGGGGTCTCGTTGGTCAAGGCAGTCCCTCCGGGTTGGCGAGCGACCTTGGCACAAATCGCTTGGCTTTTTATTTAAGCGCGCGCGTTCCGGCTTACCTGGATGCTCCTACCCGTGGAAACGGAAGTCGTGCGGGTGAGCCCTGAGTTCGGCGACGGAGACGCCCTGCAGGGTGATCGAGTCCTGATGGTTGATGTGGAGGGTGGTGTCGCCATAGGCCTCATATGCGTTGCCGATAATCCGAGCGAGATGCCCTATGTCCGCGTTCGGCAGAACCATGGTGTCGTGATGGCGGCCGCCGACGTGGAAATCGGGGATGGTATCGTGGCCGAAGCCAGGCGAGAACACGAAACGTTGTCCTACGTGGGTACCGCCGGGGTCTGAGGCGACGCTGGGCGGCGTGCTGTGGGACGGCGGCGTGTCCGTAGTGCTGTCGGGGTCTGAGGCGAGGCTGGGCAGCGTCGTGTCGACGGTTTGCCGCGCGGATGGAGTAGGTGTTGGCGTGCCCGTGGCCGGAGTGCTGGCGTCCGAGGCAATTCTGGGCAGCGTCGTGTCGACGGTTGGCTGCAGGGATGGAGTAGGGATTGGCGTGCCCGTAGCCGGAGTGCTGGCGTCCGAGGCAATGCTGGGCGGCGTGGGATCGAAAATTGGCTGCAGGGATGGAGTAGGTGTTGGCGTGCCCGTAGCCGGAGTGCTGGCGTCCGAGGCGATGCTGGGCGGCGCGGGATCGACGGTTGGCTGCAGGGATGGAGTAGAGATTGGCGTGCCCGTAGCCGGAGTGCTGGCCTCCGAGGCGATGCTGGGCGGCGTGGGATCGACGGTTGGCTGCGGGGATGGAGTAGGGATTGGCGTGCCCGCAGCCGGAGTGCTGGCGTCCGAGGCGATGCTGGGCGGCGTGGTGTCGACGGTTGGCTGCAGAGGTGGAGTAGGGACTGGCGCGCCCGTAGCCGGAGTGCCGCCGCTTGCGGCGCTCGAAGTGGGTTGGAGGTGCGAAGCATCAACCACCTGAAAGTTCGAGCCCGTGGTCAGAAGCAGGTTATGCAGCTGATCATTGTTCCATCTGTTGTCTGGCGCACCGGAGATGAACCAGTTGGAGCCGTTGTC